>NZ_JBDLBQ010000002.1:0-267521 GCF_046255015.1 Finegoldia dalianensis | reverse complement strand
CGTATTCTACGTGAGAAGTGTTGATTGTGATTCCTCTTTCTCTTTCTTCTGGTGCTTTGTCGATGTTAGCGTAGTCTACGAATTCTCCTGAGCCCATTCTCTTGTTTAATACAAGTGTTACGGCTGCAGTTAATGTTGTTTTACCGTGGTCAACGTGACCTATTGTACCAATGTTAACATGTGGTTTTGTTCTTTCAAATTTAGCTTTACTCATTGCTTCCCTCCTGGAAATTTATAGTTATTTTTATTATATCACAAACGTTAACAAATTACATTTTTTAGGGGAAATTTACAAAACGAAAACCCCACCGACAAATCATCAGTGAGGCGTAGAAATTTTTATATAATTTTTATCTGGCATCTGCTCTCAAACTATTATATATTTCATTTAAAAACATTCCCATAACTTCCTTTTGCACATCTGCATTCTCCAACAAATACCCGAAAAATCCCTTGTTTTTTTCGTAGCCTTGGACTAGCGCATCTTCTACATTGGAAAAATACGAAAAACCAAAATCAGATTGAGTATTATTTTTTGCAGACATTCTAAGTTCTTCAGATTTCAACATAATATCTCTTACCTGTAAAGCCGCTGCCGTAGCCTGACTAATATCAAAATCAGACCCAGTCTTCGCATTAATATCTTCGATAATCTCAGATAATCTTTCTTTTTTATCTTCCGTCAAACTAATCGAATCTGCCACTGGCAAATTAACAATTGGCTTCGGAGTAATTTTTTCATTCGTATGAGTTTCGTTTTTTTGTTGAATGAAGTTTGACGCTCTGACCTTTCCTTTCAAATCAAAACCATCGCCACCATCACCAATACTAATCATACTCAACAAATACGAAATGTATATATAATATTTGTGAACTTCTACATCTTCAAAACACGATACTTGAATCAAATATTCGTAAAATCTTTTAAAATTACGCATCTTACTCAAGAAATCACGTTTTTCATCATCTTTAAGTTCGTTGAATCTTCTATTTGAATTTTCCAACGAAAACAACAAAGAACGTTGCTCATTCATCGTAATATTACCCGTTCTTTTCTTGAAAATAAGATTGTTTACCTTATCAACATCGAGCGGATCAATAATATAATACGCTTCCAAATTTATCAAAATATCGTGAATTTTATTCGCTGAAATATCGCTCGCCAATAAAGTAGTCGTGTAAAAAGGTGCAAATGCATCTTTAATATCCGAATAATCATTGGTAAAATCAAGCACGAACACTTTCTTATCAAACGGTGGACACACCCTGTTCAGTCTGGACAAAGTCTGCACAGCGTTGACACCTCTTAAAGATTTAATCACATACATCGCACTCAATTTCTTTTGATCAAATCCTGTCTGATATTTGTTAGCTACAATCATAATGTTATAATCATCAGAATCAAAAGCATAAGGAACTTCCTCTTCTCTGATATTATTAATTCCAGTTTCAGTATAAGTTTTCTCCTCATCACCGACATTTACTTTTCCAGAAAAAGCAACCAAAGCATTGATTCCCTTGTAGCCTTTTTTCCTGACGTATTCTTCAAATGCGTGTGAGTATTTTACCGCAGCTTCTCTCGATGAAGTTACAACCATCGCCTTCGCTTGACCACCCAACTCACTCATAACATTATTTTTGAAATGCTCAATAATTATCTCAACCTTTTGAGTAATATTAGTATCGTGCAAATCGATAAATCTTGCAATCTGACGTTTTGCCTTCGAAGTTTGAAGCTCTGGATCTTCTTCAATCTCCTTGTTAATCCTGTACATCGTCTTGTAAGTAGTGTAGTTTTGCAAAACATCAAGGATGAATCCTTCCTCTATTGCTTGCTTCATAGAATAATAATGGAACGCTTCATAATTTCCGTACTTATTCAACCTACCAAACATTCTAAGCGTAGTAGGCTTAGGAGTTGCAGTAAAAGCAAACATCGAAACATTGGATTGCTTGCCCGACTTTTTAACTTCGTGTTCAATCATATCTGCATCATCTTCAAATTCACAATCATCTGAACCCAAAGACATCGACACAGCCTGCATATTTTTTCCTGAAGTTGACGAATGAGCCTCGTCAATAATCACCGCAAAATTCTTATTCTTCAAATTATTTAATTCATCCACAATATATGGAAATTTTTGAATAGTCGTAGCGACAATTTTCGTATTACCTTCCAACGCCAATTTCAAATCATGCGACGTACACTTATCGTCCATAATCCTAATCAAACCATTAGCATGTTCCAAGCTGACCACAGCTTTTTGCAATTGTCTATCCACAACAACCCTATCAGTAACAATAATAATAGTATCGTAAATCACATTATTATCTTCATCGTGAAGTGACACCAACCTATGAGCAAGCCAAGCAATAGAATTCGTCTTGCCAGATCCAGCAGAATGTTGCACCAAATAATTGAGCCTTGTCTTGTTTTGATGAACATCTTCCAATATTTTACGAATCAAATCCAATTGGTGAAATCGCGGGAAAATCACAGTTTCTTTGATTCTTGTAATATTCTTCTCCTCGTCAAATTCTGATTTTCTCTCAATAAAAATAAACTTTTTGATAAGTTCAATAATAGAATCCTTGGTAAGAATTTCTTCCCACATGTACGACACAGAAAGCTTGTCCTCGTATTGTGGATTGCCTGCTCCAGTGTACACGCCTTCTCCCTTTCCCTTGTTAAAAGGTAAGAAGAAAGTAGATTGGCCGTCTAGCTTCGTAGTCATCATAACTTCCGATGTATCCATCGCAAACATTACGAAACATCCAGCCTTCCACAAGAAAAGCCTTGATTTTGGATCACGTTCTGTTCGAAACTGTCTGATAGCATTGTGATACGTCTGACCAGAATACTCGCTTTTCAATTCAATAGCAATAATCGCCAACCCATTTAAAAATATAACTAAGTCGACTCTCTCATCAGCTGTTGCATACACCTCTTGCATAACAGAAAAAATATTATTCTCGTATTTTTCATTCAAATCACGATTAAAATCAGTCGCAGGCTTAGTGTACATCAACTCGATTTTTCTATTAGCAATTTCAACCCCGTTTTTCAACACATCAATCAACGAACTACCCTTTTTAGTAATCTCCGAATTAATATGATTGACAAGAGTCTCCCTCAATTCAGACTTGTATATATTCTCCAGATCCTGCATTACATCATTTTGTGTATTATACAAAAACTCGAAAAGAAGGTCAGTATCCATGGCATATGTCCTGTCGAAATCTTTGTTTGTTCGTTCGATAAATTTGTTTTCGTTTACTAAATGTTCAACAAACTCTTGTTGAAATTCATGTCTTTCATTAAAAATATTAAGTTTCTTCGCCATCTTTTACCTCCTTCTTTCCCGTTACATACTCATAAATAAGTGATTTCTTGTATTCTTCTAGAGTTTCTAATTGTTTTTGTTTTATAGCAATAGAATCGTCGATAAGCTTGGTTTTTTTGTCGAGATAGTCTACTATATCATTTTGTTCTTCTGTATTAGGAAATGGCAACGGTATATTTCCAAGTTTTGTTCGGCTTATTCTTTGCATAGTAGTTCCGCTTGCAGAATCCTTAACAGATTGTTGATATCCTATGCATTGTGTTAGATAATTTATGAATTTTCTATTATAGTATTCATCTGGTCTTAATATAACATTATCAACAGCAATAACATATTCACTATAAGTGTCCGGTAATAAACATGACCTTCCGTACGGAGCATTTAATCGTGAGAATATCAAATCTCCTGGATAAGCATACTTGCACCTTAGCAATTCAAAATCTTCCCTGCTAATAAACCCATTTCCTTGTACAATAAATTTTCCATCACCAATGTTTCCCGTCGTTATATATCTAATGCCATCTTCTTTAATATAATTAGATTCAATCCAATCCCCATCTATGAACGAATTAGATTCTTCTTTTTTCTGTGTGTATTTTATCTTAACTAAATCCCAATGTTTTGGAATTTCCCCAATCCATTCAATTCCAGAGTCCTTCATCTCCACATTCTTGTCCAAACCCCTGGTTACAGCCTCAGTGATCACTGATTTTTTGTAGTTTTCTAAGTTCTCTATTTCTAGTTTTATTTTATTTGAAATTCTTTCCACCTCGAAACACATTTTGTCTAAATATTTAGCAATTTTAATTTGTGATGTCATGGGTGGATTGGTAATTTCAAAATTACTTATCTTTTCTTGGGACAATGTTGGAACAGTTCCGCCTGTAACACTCATTTCAACCTGGCTTTGAAAAAACTCTGAGAAAATTACATAAAATAAAAATTTATTATTTATATTTTTACTTTTTATAATTAAAAGTTGAGGGTTTATAGTCATTTCTTTTACTAGTCTATCAACATATGCAACTTTACCAACTGACGCAGTTTTAACCAGCAATATGTCTCCGACTCTAAGTTGAATTTCTGGGCTTTCATAATATTTTTCCCAAGATAAATATTTACAATTTAATAAGTTAAGTTTCCCATTATCCATATTAGGAGGTCCTAATGTAATAGCTCCATGTTCCTCCTCAACTAAATCACTTTGTTTATATCCTCTAAATCCAATCCTACCGTTCAAATCACTAACATACTTTATTTTACTAATCCCCCAATCCTCAGGTATCTCGCCTATCCATTCAATTCCAGAATCTTTCATTTTTCTAGTCATTGATTTCTCCCCCAAAAAGTTCCTTGACTTTTTGATTTACCATGTTTTCTAATTCCAAGAATTCTTGGGCGAGTTCTTCTGATGGTCTTGGAGCTTCATATTTGTAGAAATATCTTGTGAATGGGATTTCTGCACCTGTTTTTATTTTAGGATTTTTCAAGGTTACATCTTCTTCAAAGAAGGACTTCGCATCTGGAATGTGTGGTAGAACTTCTCTTTTCATGTAATCTTCTATGTTTTCTCTGACATTTACTACTTCTGTATCTTTGGTGTCTTTATCGTAGATTACATTTCCTTTTTTATCCGTTTGAATGTCCGCTTCTTTGTCCATTTCGGAAAGTCCATCGATGATATTGTTGAACACAGTTTTGTTAAGTGACAATTCTGACAATAAATCATTTACTACTGGTTCAAATTCATCTACTGACATGTATTTCTTGTCTGTTATGTTTTCTTTTAGTATTTCAAATATTTTGTTGTATGTTTTTTCGTTTTCTGTGTATTTTTTAAGGTTATTTGTCTCAGTTTTGGTTAATTTTTCTGATGTTTCTTGTTTTTCTAATATTTGATCATGTTTTGTTTTGTCGTAGAAACTGTTGAGTTTGCCTGATGTTTCCAAGTTTTCGATTCTCTCATCATTTATTGCATAAGACCTTTGAAGTGGTTGCATCACTGTGTATTCTCTGTAGATGAATTCTTCATTGTCGTAGATTTTGGATTTGTCATTTTCTACAAAATCAGAGTATAGTTTGGTGATGGTTTTGCGATCTTCTGCTGTGAATTCTTTTCTTTTGTTGCCTAGTGATTTTCTTAATGTGTGATAAATTTCTGTTGCATCAATTAGTTGGATTTTGCCAATTCTTTCTTGTCTTTTGTTCTTGGATAATATCCACACATACGTTGCAATGCCCGTGTTGTAGAATAAATCTGTTGGCATGGCTATGATTGCTTCTATTAAATCATTTTCAAGTAACCATCTTCTGATTTGGCTTTCACCAGAGGACACTCCGCCGTTGAACAATGGTGAACCGTTGGTGATTATCGCTGCTCGTCCGTGTTCATCGTCCATTTTGTCGATTGCTGATTGCATGAATAAAAGTTGTGCATCTCCACTTGATGGAAGTCCTGCAGGCCATCTGGAGTCATTACCTCTTTTGTGATTTTCCAATACTGCTTGTTCTTGTCCTGCTTTGGCATCCTTGCCGCCCCAGCTCATTCCAAATGGTGGATTTTCAAGCACAAATCTCATTTTGGTATCTTCAAAAAAGTCTTCCTTAAATGTATCGGCGTGTTTGAAGTTTCGTGCATCTTGTCCTTTGATTAGCATTTCTGCAAGTCCTACCGCATAAGATTGTCCCATTATTTCTTGCCCAAACAATCTGATGTCTGCTTTTGGATTAAGGTTGTGCAAATGGTTGTATGCTGTAGTAAGCATTCCAGAAGTTCCTGCGGCTTGATCTGCTATTGTAATTACTTTTCCTTCATCGTAAATATCGTCGCAGCCTTCTGCTGTGATTACGTATACCATCATTTTGATGATGTCACGTCCTGTGTAATACTGACCAGCATCTACGTTTTGGTAAAATCTTCCTATTAAATTTTCAAAAATGTATCCCATTTTTATTGAATTGAATGTTTCTTCTGACAAATCAAGTTCGGAAAATTCTTTCACAACTGCAAACAAGCAGTTTTCTTTGTTCATTTTTTTGATATGCGTTTTGATTTCAAGTTGATTCAAAATATCTAATACGTTTGATGAGAATGATTCAATGTATTCAATAAAATTGGATTGAATATTATCTGGGTCGTTGCACAACTCTTTGAGTGTGAAACGAGATGTGTTATAAAATGGCTTTCCAGAAATTCTATACATAGCACGTTCTGGATATGATTTATTGTCATTGTATTTTTCAACAACAGCATCTTTTGTCTTTTCAAGCACACATTCAAACCTTCTTATAACTGTCATAGGAATTATTACGTCGCCGTATTTGTCGGGCATGTAAACTCCTCTAAGTTTGTTTGCTATCGACCATATAAAGTTTGCTTCCTGTGTTATATCTATCGAAACATCGTCTGTCATTGCTTCTAACAATATGTTTTCGCTCATTTTAAATCACCTTTTAATAAATTTGTTGTTATTAAGTAAATTATTTAGTTTTTGCACTAAAAACTTTATGTATTTCAATATTACATTATAACATATTTACAACCCGTTAAAGCCATATAGAAACATATAGAAACATTTCCCAGAAAATTTCTCTTGACCTATGACACTGTGTTACATATCTTTTAATTGTGACGAGGTGTCATTTTATTTGAGGAGTGATTAAATGCCGAAGCAAACTTTTTATAATTTAAGTGAAGATAAGAAAAATTTATTTATAAGGTTTGTGAGGGAATGGATGTGATTGTTCGTGCGGCAATCGATGGAACTTCTGGTATCGGTCACATTATTCTAGGCGTTGGAATTGTGTGGATGTTTGTGAAATTATATAATTTGAAAACAGCGAAGTAATTACAAGAGTAGCTTATGTGAGCTACTCTTTTTGTGTTTTGTGGACTTTGTTTGGGTATATATGTAATGAAAGTTATTGCAAATATCTGATTTAACAAAAGGAGGATTTTATGGCGAAGAATTTTGAAAAAGCCTGTGTAATTGGCGGTGGCGTGATTGGTTCATCGTTTACTTTGCTTTTTGCGATGGGCAAGATGGATGTTATAAGTTATAACAGAAGTTTGGAAAGTGAAGAGAAAACTAAGAAGATTATCGAGAAATACGTGGACGAATTGATTGAGAAGAAGGTCGTTGCGGAAGATAAGGAAACGATTTTATCAAGAATCAGCTATACTACGAACGAACAAGAAGCGATTGAATTTGCAGATATTGTGGAAGAGTGTATTCCAGAAAATTACGACGTGAAGAGGAAATTCGTGAAGGTTTTTGAAAAATACGCAAAGCCTGACGCTGTTTTGTGTTCAGCAACATCGGGACTACTAGTCACTAAAATCGCAGAAGATGCCGAACATCCCGAAAGAATTTTCGGAGCGCACCCTTACAACCCACCTCATTTGATTCCACTGATTGAGATTTCACAAGGAGAAAAATCCGACCCAGAAACTGCGAACACTCTTCGTGAATTATTCACTAGATTGGGCAAGAAACCTATCGTCATCAGAAATGAGGTTCCAGGTTTTATCGCAAATAGGCTTCAAGCCGTGGTGCTTCGTGAAATGATGGATTTGGTGGACAAGGGAGTCGTTAGCATGGAAGATTGCGAAACTGCGTTGACATTTGGCCCTGCAATTAGATGGGCAATTATGGGTCCAGGACAAATATTTGAACTAGGCGGCGGTGAACACGGACTTCAAGGTTTACTCGACCATATCGGCCCTTCGATGGAAACTTGGCTTGAAGATGCTGCTACATGGACGAAATTCACAGACGACATCAAGAAGAAAACAGTCGACGGAGTTCACGAAGCAATCAAAAACAGACCCGCTGAGATTGGCAACACTCACGAGTCGCTCGCAAAATATCGTGACGGAATGCTCGTTGAAATACTACGACTTCACAAAGATTTTAAAATTTAATGATATAATGTGAAAATCTCCCGAGTGTTTCGGGAGATTTTTGGTTATTAATTGTTTTCAAATTATTGTATTTGCAAGATATTTTTTATTACTGAGATAATTTTTCCCACTCTTCACGTGTAACACCGTATTTCATACTGTCGTAATATGTGCCGTTCCAATATCGAACTTTCCTGATTCTTGCCTCTTGTATGAATCCGATTTTTTCTGCAGCCTTCATCATTCGTGGATTGCCGCTAAAAGTAGTAAGTCCTAGATGTTCGATTTGTGGATTATCATTGAACACTTCGCTTGTCCACAATTTGAGGGCTTTTGTTCCTATGGATTTGTTCCAGTAATTTTCGTCGTAAATCACAATCCCTATCTCCATCCATCTAGTTTTCTCATCAACCCAATTTTGAGATACCATACCAACGACAACACCGTCTACTAATATAGCTCTGCAATTGGGTTGTTGAAGATATTTCCAAATACCAGATTTTTCAAATGACTCTAAGCTTTCATAATGAACATAATCTTCAAAATACGGTCCGTTGAACTTGTTCCACTCGGGTGATTCTTCGCAAAATCCATCTCTCCATATCTTTTCCTTGTGCTTATCATCAAATCTCTCTAATTGTATTTTCATCTTCTCTCCTTTTCATCATGTCTACCCCCAGTATTTCTGATCCACTGTTCTATATCTGATGGCTTCCATCAAATGCTTTGCTTCGATGTTTTCTTTTTCGTCCAAATCCGCGATTGTGCGTGATATTTTGAGGATTTTGTCGAATGATCGTGCGGAGAATTTGTATTTATCGAATGCCAACTGTATGATGGAGTTTAGCTCATCGTTTAATTTGCAGTATTTTCTGATTTGTCGGGTGTTCATTTGTGCGTTTGTTGTGATGTTTTCTTTTTCGAAGCGTTGTTTTTGGATTTCTCGTGCTGCTTCGACTCGTTTTTTGATTTGTTCTGATGTTTCGCACTTTTCATCTGTTGTGAGTTCGTCTAATTTTACTGGCGAAACTTCGACATGGATGTCAATTCGATCGAGTATAGGTCGGCTGACTTTGTTGAGATAGTTTGCGATTTGATTTTGTGAACAAGTGCATTCGTGGTTAGGATCGCCGAAGTATCCGCACGGACACGGATTCATTCCTGCGACAAATAGGAAATTTGCAGGATATGACAAGGACGCGTTGACTCTTGTTATTGTTATGTTTTTCGTTTCGAGTGGTTGGCGCAACACTTCTATTGTCGATTTGGAAAATTCTGGAAGTTCGTCCAAGAACAATGCTCCATTGTGAGCTAGGCTGATTTCCCCTGGCTTTGGAACTCTGCCGCCACCTATAAGGCTGACTTGGCTTGCGGTGTGGTGAGGCGAGCGAAATGGTCTTGTGGTTACAATGTTTTTTTCTCCGAGTAATCCTGCTACGGAGTAAATTTTCGTGGTTTCCATTATTTCATCGAAGCTCATGTCAGGCAAAATCGTGCTGAGCCTCATTGCAGACATTGTTTTGCCGCTTCCTGGTGGCCCAATCATCAACAAATTGTGAAATCCTGCTGCTGATATTTCCATCGCTCTTTTGAGAAATTTCTGTCCTTTTATATCCGAAAAATCAACGTCGTATTGTATTTCTTGCTGCATGATGTCAATATCATCCAGAACTTTAGTTTCTTGTTCGCCATTCAAAATCCTGATGATTTCATCTAAGCTTTCCACACAAACCTTCTCAATTCCTTTGACCATACTGCATTCTTGTTCGTTTTGTTTGGGTATGTAAACTCTTTCGTATCCCAAATCTTTCAGTGACAACACCATGCACAACGACCCATTTACTGGATTCAATCGTCCGTCCAATGATAGTTCTCCGATGAACGCCCATTTTTCTGAAAAATATTCCACAACTCCCATTGATTGCAAAATAGCCATCGCAATCGCAAGGTCTAGCTGAGATCCTTCTTTTCTCAAATTTGCAGGTGCCAAATTAATCGTGATACGTTTCACAGGAAATCTGATTCCAGTGTTTTCAATCGCAGAGCGCACTCTTTCCTTGGATTCTTTTATAGAAGTGTCGGGAAGACCTACAATGTTAAACGAACGCAGACCATTCGCAAGGTCGCATTCGCATTCCACGACATACCCGTTCAACCCTTCCAAACAACACGTTTTTACTTTCGAATACATATTTTCTCCTTGTTACCTAATTATTAATGTGATTTCTATCGAAAAATGGACAACGCAATCCTATACATTGGTTGTTATGCTTGGACCATTTACACACAATGTCACTAGATTCCATCTCAACTCCCAAGTTTTCATTGGCAAATTGTATTGCATCTAATATTGATATGTATGAATCTCTCTTGCAACAACGAGGGCCGCCGACTTCTCCTATAGATTCCAACGCTTTGGAAGTCATTTTGTTCGCCATTCCCCAAGTTTTCTTCGCAAGTGGAGATGAGCCCGTGACAATTGACATAAAAATCCCCGCGCTAATTCCAGCACCACAAGCTCCCCAAAAACCACAAGTCCCACCAGGAACTTGTTTGCCACGAGTTCTCATTTCCTTCAAACTTTTGTTCAAATTAATATCTCCGCCAGCATTTTTGAACGCTGTCAAAAGCGCCGCGCCGACCATAATGTGATGTTCTGGGCCGTGCATGTGACAAAAAGATTCGTCCATCATTTGATCCATAATTTCGATTGGATTTTTCGATGTAGAATTCTTACAAATCCCCCAAATCACATCCATTCCATCTGTGTGACAATCGTTGCACACAAAATGCCCATCCACACATCTCGCATTACTCAATTCTTTTTTGTGACAAATTGCACACTCCATTTCCACCGATTCGTCCAAATATTCTAACGGTTTCCCACACAACAGACATTCATCATTCATATTTACAACCCCTTATAATTTATTATCTATATTATATCACTATAATATGTTTAAATAAAAAAACGGTGCAGACAAATCTACACCGATACAATATTTTTATTCTTGAGATTTTTTCACGATTTCTTTTACAACTTCGTCCTTTTCAAAAGCTTCCGAAACTCTCTTGATATTTGGATATTCTTTCCAAGATTTTGGAGTCATTTCACTCCAACGAGTAAGAATATAAACGTAAGGATCTAATACTGTTTTCTTATTTTTGTAAACGTGATCGCCTTCTCCAATCAAACGGTCCAAATGAGTCATCATTTTGTCGATAGTTTCAAATGATTTTTGTTTGATTTTATCAATCTCTGCTTCGTCAGTTGATGTTGTCAAGCCAGCTGGTACGAACAACGCTTCAAATGCTGGATGAAAATCTCCAGTCATAAAAGCCATGATTTCATCGAATTGGAACTTATCTTCAGGACTTTCATCTGCTCCCAAATCTTTTTCAGGGTATTTGTTCAAAATGTAGCGAAGAATGGCTGCCAATTCGCTTCTCGCCCTTCCCTCTCCAATATCTAGTGCTGGAACTGCTCCCAACGGATTGATTTTTCTGTATTCATCTGTTCTAAGTTGTACCTTTTCTACCTCGTAATCTGCTTCCGCCCATTCTAAAGCAATCCAACAAGCAACAGCGCATGTGCCTGGTGCGTAATATAATTTCATAACATTCCTCCTTTTGTTTTGCTGTAAATTGTATACCCTTTATTCTTTTTTAATAATCAAATTGATTGGGCAAATTTGAAAATTTGTGTGACAAATTTCTCGGATAAATTTTTGAAAATTCAAATTAATGTGCTATAATAATCACAGAGTGTTTAACACGAAGGGGTACACCACCGCGGGTGTAGGTTTCCTTCGTGTTATTTTTTTAGGGGGGTGAATTATGATTACTGTAAATTCTGTACAATATCCATTCGAAGAAAATTCTTCTTTGAGAAAAGTTCTTGAAAATTTGAACTTCAATGTGGAGTTGACGGTTTGCGAAGTGAACAAAAACCTCGTCAAAAAAATCGACTACGATAATTTTATCGTCACTGATAACGACGAAATAGAGGTGTTTTCATTTGTTGGAGGAGGTTAAAATGCAGGATATTTTTAAAAGACAAATCCCCGACCACACAGACATTTTCAGAAAATCCAAAATTCTAATCCTTGGCTGTGGTGGTTTGGGAACAAATTTGTGTTTCATGCTCGCAAAATCAGGCATTGGCACCATCAAAATCGTGGACTACGACAATGTCGAATACTCCAATTTGAACAGGCAAATTTACAGGCCAACAGATGTCGGCAAATACAAGGTCGATGCGTTCAAGGAAATTTGCGATGAGTTCTTGCCATTTGCAGATATATCTGTTGAAAATATCAAAATCACAGAAAACAGCATCGACGAATTGACCGAAGGCTACGATATCGTGCTGGAAGCGTTGGATGACGAATACGCAAAGTCATTGGTGTTGGAGCATTTTATCGGAACTGACAAAAAACTAATATCGGTGTCTGGAATTGGCGGCGTGAAAAAATTAGATATGAAAATTAAAAAAATGAACAACATTGTAGTTTGTGGCGATTTTGAAACGAAGACCGACATCGGCTTGTACTATCCAAACGTGATGATGGCGGCAAGCACACAAGCTATAATCGCACTTAATTGGTTATTGGAGGAAAATAATGGAAGATAAATTGATTTTGGGTGGCAAATCTTTTGACTCAAGATTTATTCTTGGATCTGGAAAATACGACCCCAACCTTATCAAAGCTTGCGTGGAATCTGCAGGCTGCGAGATGATTACTGTGGCACTTAGACGTGCAAATACAGACGATACGAAAAATATTTTGAACTTTATCCCAGAAAATGTGACGATAATTCCGAACACTTCTGGAGCGAGAAACGCAGACGAAGCTATTAGAATTGCAAGACTTGCGCGTGAAATGGGCTGCGGCAATTTCGTGAAAATAGAAATCATGCGTGACAGCAAGTACTTACTTCCAGATAACGTCGAAACGTTGAAAGCTACGAAAGTTTTGGCTGACGAAGGATTCGTTGTTATGCCTTATATGTATCCAGATTTGAACTTCGCTAGAGATTTGAAAGAAGCTGGTGCAAGTTGCATCATGCCATTAGGCTCTCCGATTGGATCCAACAAGGGACTTGCAACGAGAGATTTCATCCAAATCATCATCAACGAAATTGATTTGCCAGTGATTGTGGATGCAGGAATCGGCAAACCATCACAAGCGTGTGAAGCTATGGAAATGGGAGCAAGTGCAATCATGGCGAACACAGCCATCGCTACAAGCGGCGACATCAACAAAATGGCAGAAGCTTTCGCACTAGCAATAAAAGCGGGAAGACTAGCTCACATCGCAAAACCAGGCAGAGTTTTGGAAACAGGCGCAGACCCTTCATCTCCACTCAGAGATTTCTTTAAGTAGGCGACAAATGGAAGAATTCAAATATTTTAACAATATGCAAGACATTCATTCGGACATTTACGATAAAATTTCCGAAAAATTAAATGAAGTAAAATCCGTAAATGTAACGGCTGATGATGTCAGAAGAACTTTGGGTAAAATCAAAAACAACGAAGCGTTGGACCATTTTGATTATTACAATATGTTAAGCGATGCTGCAATTGATTTTATAGAAGAATTGGGAGAAATCTCACAAAAACTAAGACTACAATATTTCGGAAACAACGTGTATTTGTTCAGCCCTCTTTACATCGCAAATTATTGCGAAAACAGCTGCAAATACTGTGGATTTAGGGCGAAATCAGATATCGTCCGTGCGAAACTTACCATGGATGAAATAGAATCTGAAATGAAGCAAATGAGACGTGAAAAAATCGAAGACGTTTTGATTCTAACAGGCGAATCGCAAAAATACTCCTCGGTGGATTATATCTGTGATGCCGTAAAATTGGCGAAGAAATATTTCCGTGTAGTTAGCGTTGAAGTGTACCCTACAAATGTCGAAGATTACAAGAAACTTCACGAAGCAGGGTGTGATTTCGTCACAGCTTTCCAAGAAACATACAACCCCACAAACTACAAATTCTACCACCCAACTGGACACAAATCTTGCTTTCCTTACCGATTGGACACACAAGAACGCGCAATCATGGGAGGAATTCGAGGCGTAGGATTCGGGGCATTGTTCGGACTTTCCGATGGAATTGAAGACTGTTTTTGTTTGGGAATGCATGCAAATTTATTGCAAAAAAAATACCCACACGCAGAAATCAGCATATCATTTCCACGAATCAGACCAACAAAAAACGAAGAAGATTTGAACATAAAAGAAGTTCCTGAGACAAAATTGATGCAATTTATAATCGCAACCAGAATCTTCTTGCCATTCGCCCAAATCACAATCTCAACCAGAGAATCCAACGAGTTTCGTAACTTGTCACTCTTAATGGGAGCTACCAAAATCTCCGCAAGTGTCGACACAGGAATAGGAAGACGTAATGATGAAAAAGATAAAGGCGACGAACAATTTTTGATCAACGACACAAGAACAGTCGACCAAGTAGAAAAAGATTTGAAGAAGTACAACTTGTATCCTGTGTATAGCGACTACATTGATGTGTAGAATTTAATAACTTATCGTAAGCCCACATTTGTGGGCTATTTTTTGATATTAATATCTTTTGTTTATTTCCATTCTAATCCTCCTTGCAATAAAAAAAGAAGTAGATTTTTTCTCTACTTCTCCAATTTATATTTTATTTTTCCTTGTATTTTTCTATTACTTTTTCAACTTGTTCTTCAAGCTCTTCCCTGTCTGGGATATACAAGGTGTATTTTGATGCGAATATTTTATTTGATAAGTTTCCTAATGCGTATTCTGCTTGTACCCCGTCCTTATCTGTACACAATATTATTCCTATCGGCTCATTGTCCATCTCATCATTAACTTCTGATTTATAATAATTGAGATACATATTGATTTGACCTACTGCTTCTGGCATGAGATTGCTTTTTTTTAGTTCGATTAAGACATAAGACCTTAAAATCTTATTGTAAAATACCATGTCCACATAATAATGAGTGTTGCCTAGGGTTACCCTTTGCTGACTGCCTACATACATAAAACCCTTGCCAAGTTCTAGCAAAAACTTTTCAATATGATCTATAAGTGCTTTTTCCAAACCACTTTCCATCATTGGTTTTTCTTCTGGCAATCCTAAAAATTCAAAAACATAAGGATCTTTTACAAGGTCTGCCGCCTTATTTATTTCATTGCCCTTTAAGGCTAGGTCTAGGATTTTTTCTTTGTTCTCTTCTCCTGATGATAAGAGCAATCTTTCAAAAAGCGATGTTTTAATTTGTCTTTTAAGTTCTCTTACTGACCAATTTGCGTTGATACTTTCTTTTTCATAAAAACTTCTTTTTTTCTCATCGCTGATGGATAAGAGTTCACAATAATGGGACCATGTCAATTTGCCAGACAGTGTCTGGCAAATTGGATAGGATAAATACAGGTTTCTCATATTCTGTAAATTAGACCTTGAAAATCCTCTGCCATATTCCTTTGTAAGTTGTCTAGATAAGTCATTTATAAGCTCTTTACCATACTCGGCCCTTTCTGAATGACCTTGCTCATCTTCTACAATGATACGTCCAATCTCCCAGTAAGTTTGTACCAAAATATTATTGACTTCTCTTGCAACTTCATTTCTTGCCTTCTCCATCAATATTTTTATGCTATTAAAAACATCATCATGAACTCTATCTATATTGTTTTCGTTATTCATACAAAGCACCTCTTTGACCTCTTAATTGCTATAATTATATCATAAATAGTTAAATCTTAAATTGACATTGGTGACTAAAGAAATCTTCGGATTTGTTTATTAATTTATATCAGAAAACAATTGACAATCTATCACATTAACCATAAACTTTAATTATAAATATTTTGAGGAGGGGTTTATTTGGACAGAAAAACTCACAAGCTCGTTCAATGTGCAGTACTTGCTGCATTGTGTTTCATCACGTTCACTTATTTGCAAATCAAGGTTCCTGTTCCAGGTGGAGATTTCACATCAATCCATTTTGGTAATGTGTTCTTGGTTTTGGCTGCGCTTTTACTCGGCGGGCTTTACGGTGGACTTGCTGGCGCAATCGGGATGACTATCGCAGATATCATGGATCCTGTGTATATAATGGTCGCTCCGAAGACTTTCGTGTTGAAGTTGTGTATTGGTTTGATTGTAGGAGCAATCGCTCACAAATCCAAGAAAATCAACGAATCTAACGACAACAAATACATTTTGAAGTGGGCTGTTATCGCTTCATGTGCAGGGATGTTGTTCAACGTGTTCGCTGATCCATTTGTAGGTTATTTTTATAAATTATATGTCTTGGGTCAACCACAACAAATAGCATCTGCGTTGGCGAAAATCAGCGCCGGTGTAACATTCTTCAATGCTGTTGTGACTGTTATCGTTGCAAATATTTTGTACATGTCAGTACGTCCAGTGTTGAAACGCTCACATTTATTGGATTAAAAAATGCGTCAGATTTACTCTGACGCTATTTTTATTGACAGTTTAAATAAAAGATATTACAATTAAGTTAGAAAGTAGGAAATTCTAACTTGAGAGGTGATAATATGTTAGTTGAACTTAAAGCAAAGTCGCAAGTGACAATTCCAAAAGATATTGTAAATTCTCTTGATTTGAATCAAGGAGATCAATTCGAAGTTATGGAAGAAGATGGCAAGATTATTTTCGTCCCTGTAGCTGTATATCCAGAACGTGTGATTGAAAATTTAAAAAAATCCGTTAAAGAACTAAAAGTTTCGATTGAAAATGGCGACCAACCTGTTTTTGACAATATTGATTCTCTTTTTGAAGAGTTGGACAAATAATGAGCTATAAAATAACTTACACGAAATCATTTAAAAAACACTACAAAAAATTATCTGATATCGAAAAAAAGCAAACTAAGAAAAAACTTTCATTTTTTATAGATAATCCAACACATCCTTCATTAAGAACTAAAAAAATCAAGGGAACTGATGGTTTGTGGGAGTCTTCCGTGAACATGGATATAAGAATTATTTGGTATTACGAAGATAATGAGATGATTATTTTATTGGATATTGGTCATCACGATATTTTATTTGATTTTTGATTAAATTAAAAAATGCGTCAGATTTTACTCTGACGCATATTTTTGTCATTACCCTATCGCTATAAACACTATTGCAAGTATCAACGCTAATAATCCTACAAGGATGCATTTTCTACAAGTAGATATTCTTTTTAATATCATTTCTAATTCTTTTTTGGTAAATTTTCTGTTGTTTTTTCTCATCAAGATTCTATCCAACGCTACTGGTTGGCGATTGTTTTGCGATATAGTTTGCCACACTTTTTCTGAGTTGACGTTTTTTCTAATCTTAGCGATTGCCAATATTTTAGATATTGAATAAATCCCGTAAATGAGTGCTATTGCAAATATTCCCAAAAATACATAGCCTACTATTCTCATTTTATCATCTCCTTTACGATTAGTATAAATGAGATTTCGATTTTACTCAACTAACTCGCATAGCTCTGAATGAATTTAAAATAGCAAGCACTGTAACTCCGACGTCTGCGAAGATTGCAGCCCACATATTTGTAAGTCCAAGTGCTGATAATATTAGTACGATTATCTTGATTCCAATTGCAAAATACGCGTTTTGTTTTGCGATTTTGAGTGTTTTCTTGGAAATTTTAATTGCTTGTGCGATTTTCGTTGGCTCGTCTGTCATGATTACGACATCACTCGCTTCGATCGCCGCATCGCTTCCGATTTGTCCCATGGAAATTCCGACATCGCTTAGTGCAAGCACCGGCGCATCGTTGATTCCGTCTCCTACGAATGCAACTTTTCTTCCTTTTTCTATCAATTTTTTTACAAATTCAACCTTGTCTTGTGGAAGTAGCTTGGATTTATATTCGTCAATTTTGAGATTTTCTGCGACTGATTTGGCTACAGATTCGCCATCACCAGTTAGCATGTAAGTTTTTTCAATGCCGACATTTTTCATATCAGTTATCGCTTGGGCGCTGTCTTGTTTGATTTCGTCGGCGATTTTGATGTATCCTTTAAATTTTCCATCGATTGCAACGTAGACAACGGTGTCTGTAGTATTTATCGGTTCAAATTCAACATCTTTTAAAAGCTTAGCATTTCCCGCTAGGATTTGTTTGCCATTTATCACAGCTTTTATTCCTTGTCCTGCGATATTTTCTGCAGAGTCCAAGTTCAAATATTCTTTGTCCCCGTAATAATCAATAATCGATTGTGCTATCGGATGGTTGGATGATTTCTCAGCGCTTGCAACGTATTTGAGCATTTCTTCATCTGAAATATCAAATGATTTTGCTTCTACAACTTTGAACACACCTTGTGTCAATGTTCCCGTTTTATCCATCACAACGGTGTTAGTTTCTGCTAACTTTTCGATGTAGTTACTTCCTTTAACCAAAATCCCAGCCTTGCTGCTCGCACCAATCCCTGAGAAAAAGCTCAACGGAATGCTGATTACAAGTGCACAAGGACACGAAATTACAAGGAATGTCAACGCACGATACAACCACACTTGGAAAGGTTGTTTCAAAATCAATGGCATCAATATCGCAAGCACCGCTGCGACCAATACTACAACAGGAGTGTACACTCTTGCAAATTTCGTGATGAATTTTTCTTGTTGACTTTTTTGGCTGGATGCATTTTCCACCAAATCCAAAATCTTCGTCACTGCAGAGTTTTCAAAATCCTTTGTAACTTTCGCATTCAAAACCTTGTCCGTCACGATGTAACCCGACAAAAGCTCTTCGCCTTTTGCGACAGTAATAGGAACACTTTCTCCAGTCAACGCCTTCGTATCAACCATGGAGCTTCCTTCGGTAACCACGCAGTCCAAAGGAACTTTCTCGCCAGGTTTAATCACGATAATATCTCCCACACTCACATCGTAAGGATCCACCTTGTCGTAGCCATCTTCTGTTTTCAAATTCGCAAAAGTCGGTGCAATATCCATCAATTCCTTGATTGAATCACGAGATTTTCCAACGGCCTTATCTTGAAAAATCTCCCCGATTTGATAAAAAAGCATAACAGCGACAGCTTCGGCGTATTCTCCAATGAAAAATGCACCCACAGTTGCAATCATCATCAGAAAATGTTCGTCAAATAACTGACCGTTTTTCAAATTCAAAAACGCCACTTTTATCACTGGAATTCCCACAATCAGATAACTCACAACGAACACCGCAAGCTTAACATAAGGTTGTTCTATGAAAAATCCAATTGCAAAAAGAATAGCCGAAATTATCGTTAATTTAATTTCTCTGTTCATTATTTCACTTCAACGTAAGGCTCAATCGATTTGATGATATCCTTGGCTTGATCCAACACAGAATCAAACTTGTCATCTTCTACATCCAACACCATTTTTGTAGTGATAAAATTCACAGTGACAGAATTTACTCCGTCCAATTCCTTGATTTCGTCTTCCATTTTTGCTGCACAATTTGCACATCCCAAATTTTCTAATGTATATCTTCTTTTCATAACTTTCTCCTTTTTGTTTTTTTATTTTTTTAAATTATTGTCGTTATTCTTGCACGTGTACCATCGCAATGTCGAAAATTTCTTTCACATGATCGTCTGAAATGGAATAGTACACAACTTTTCCCTCACGTCTAGTCTTCACAATATTGCTTTGCTTCAACACCCTTAATTGGTGACTAATAGCAGACTGACTCATATCCATCACAGCTGCAATGTCGCACACGCACAACTCTCCACTTTCCAACGCCATCAAAATCTTCACCCTCGTCTGATCTCCAAAAATTTTGAACATATCGGACAAATCGGCGATCAATTCGTCATCTGGAAGCTCATTGATAGCTTTTTTCACATTATCCTCGTGAATTAGCGTTACTTCACATTTTTCATCGTTGAATTTATCTATATCTATCACATCCTTTATATGAACATATGAATACTTGTTCATTTGTTAATTTGATAATAACACCTTATTGTATTTTTGTCAATAAAAAAAAAGAGATTTTACAAAAAAATCTCTCCTATATTTAAATCTTCAATTGTTCCGTCGTTGTATTTTACTTTCAAGCTAAAATCGTCATTGATATTCATTGCGGTAGCTGAAATATAATCTCCGTTTTTGTGTACTTTGATTTCATTACCGATGAATGTGGCTTTGTTTCGATATTTTTCAACCAAACTATCCCTATCCTCGCTCCAAAATTCTAGGAAATTCTGCATTATTTTTATTACCAACTCTTCTCTTTTGTCTGAGTCTTTTTTTTCTTCAATAAATCCAGCCGTATCTTTGATATCTTCTGGAAAATCCGTTTGGTAGACGTTAATTCCAACACCAACCACAATATCGTGGCAGATATTTTTATCCACCTTGCATTCTGTGAGTATGCCGCAGATTTTCTTACCGTCAAGCAGAACATCATTGACCCATTTAATAGACGTATTCACGCCGAAAATTTCGTCAATTGCATAGCTTGCTGCAATTCCCATAATTGGTGTGATGAATTGCGATTGTTGAAATGTCATTTCTTCATTCAACAAATATGAAAAATACAATCCATTTTCAGGCGAGAAGAATTTTCGTCCGTAGCGTCCCTTTCCCTTCGATTGAAAAAATGCAACCATCAACGTATCGCCTTGCTTTTCATTCAGAATTTCGTCGTTAGTCGATGTAACTTCTCTTTTAAAAATCACCTTATTTATTCCAGTTTGTCCTTTGATTTTTTCAATATCCATTAACCTTCATCCCACCTATTCCACTTTTTACGTTCTTTTTTGTTCATTTCCTTGTCGTCATCTTCTAGTCTTTGCTTTAAAACAGCGATAATTTCATCCTTTTTGTCTGGAATT
This sequence comes from Finegoldia dalianensis, assembly GCF_046255015.1. Lineage (NCBI taxonomy): Bacteria > Bacillati > Bacillota > Tissierellia > Tissierellales > Peptoniphilaceae > Finegoldia > Finegoldia dalianensis. The sequence goes on along the minus strand of NZ_JBDLBQ010000002.1, from coordinate 246,399 downwards.
ACAGATGTCACAGCCACAGCCTTAGTCTTGTGAGTTCCATTATAGACACATCTTATGTTCAAATTTTCCACAAGCATTATCTCCTCTTGGATTTGCTGTCTGATGGACACTCTTTTGAATTCGTGATTTCTCACGTTTTCCACAAGCTTTGCATTCTTGAACAAAACCAAATTCACAACCACAATTTCAAACGGATTCACTTTGTTCAGAAACTCGGCGGTCTTCATTATATGTTCACGTGAATGATCCTTTCCGCCAAGCCCAAGCATAATGTAGACAGAGTATTTTATTCCCAAATCATCGAGCCTATGAAGTGCCGTCAATTGTTCAGCTGAATTTACGCCTTTTTTGTGATAAGAAAGCACCCAATCACTCCCCGACTCAATCCCAATGCAGATACGATCAAGTCCCAGATTTTTAAGCTCCAACAATTCATCGTCAGTTTTTCTGATAATATCATCACTTCTGGAAAAACACGACACGTATTTCATATTTGGAAAGTTCTTTTTGATTTCTTTTAGAATTTCTGTCAAATAATCATTCTTCAAACACAGAGCATTTCCCTCCAATAGCGTGAACTTTTTCGGAGTAAACCTCTTGTCCTCGTAAAAATCTTTCCTATCTCGTATATATTTCTTCACATCTTCAATGTCAAAAACCTTGAATTTCTTGCCTATATTCAAATCACAATAGATGCATTTGCCATAAGAACAACCCACCGTTACGGGAATCATTTCGTTGTGCATTTCAGGCATCGGAGTGTACATATATCTATCGTAAAATCCGTCAATCATTAAATCACCTTTGTTTGATATTTTACAAGTATTATAACACAAGATGTGTTTATAATATGAAATTAAAGTATTTCAGCAAACAAAAAAACCGGACACTAAGTGCCCGGCAAAAAATATTTTTTTAATCTTCTATGGCGTATTTGTGTGCTGTTTCAGCGTAAATTGTATTCGTACCACCGACAATATATAGATATTCTATCTTAGATTTTTCGATATAATCATCAGTTACTTTTACTGGTGTTGATTTTGATAAAAGTATTGGTGCTTTTCTTCTTGCACATACAGGTCCGATTACCAATGCGTCAGGGAATACTTCTCCCGATGCTACAAATACTTCCTTAGAATCAGGATATGTGTAACTTGCAACTTGTACTGCAGTTTCATATCTGTCTTGTCCATTAAATCTTCTGATTACTGTTGGCAATTGAGCTTCCAATTTCTTGGATACTGAATTTTGTCCACCTGCAACGTAAACTCTCTTAATATTCAAATCTTTAAGAGCTTTGCTTACCTTCTTGTCCATTTGATTTCTTGTAACCAATAGAATTGGTGCGATTTCTTTTGAACCAAGAGGTGCTGTTGCCAATGCGTCAGGGAAATCTTCTCCAGATGCAATGATAGCTTTGTTCACTTTGCCAGTTAATCTTTCGATTTCGTATGCTAATTCTGATGAAGTTACATATCTGTCACGACCCCAAATTCTTTGAACTTTGTTTTGATCGTATTTTGCTAATTGTGATTTAACATTTTCAGAAATGGATTTGTGACCACCGACAATTATAACTTCACTAGCTCCTAATCTTACGATTTCTTCTGCAACGTCATCTTCAAGATATCTTGTGTTGTTCAACAATATTGGAGCGTCCAATACGTGAGCCAAAACAGTTGCAGTCAATGCGTCAGGATAATTTCCCGAATCGGCAATGATTACATATTTTGATTTCTTGAAAAATCTCTTAGAAGTGTTGATTGCTGTGTGGTTTCTATCCCTACCAGCAATACGTTCAACGTATCTGTTGCCGTGTTTTTCAGGTTTTCCTGGTATTGGCTTGTCGTCTGGTTTGTCTGGGTTTGGTTTGTCATCTGGTTTGTCCGGATTTGGCTTGTCTGGATTTGGTTTGTCCGGATTTGGTTTGTCTGGATTTGGTTTGTCCGGATTTGGCTTGTCCGGAGTTTTATCATCCTTGTAGATAGCCTTGATCGTATCTCCATCATTGTATTGGATAGCTTTTTCAATCGAAGTATCCCATCTTTCAAACTCATATCCTTTATTTGCCACAACTTCTGGAGCAAATCCTTTCAACACGACTGCAACATTTGGATTTACAAATACAACTTTTGTTGTTGTAGTTGAATCTTTTATCTTTCCTTTTTCTGTTGTGTCGAATGTCACCTTAATATATCCAGCTGGTTTTTCTGAATCGTCATCTTTTGTTTTAGGAATTACATCAGCTAACTTGTCATATTGTGCAGTAACTGTTTTATCTGCTTTTATTACGAAACTATCTTCTGTATCCCAAGCTTTAAACTTGAATCCAGTTTCTGGTGTTACTTTAGGCTTAGTAATGTCAGCTAATTTCTTTCCAGCATTTGGATTTACATAGTATACAGTTTGTCCAGTTAAGTTACCGTTAGCTCCCTTGTCAAATGTTACTGTTACATATCCTTCAGGTTGTGCGTTTGGATTACCATCTTTATCAGTTGAAGGAATAATATCTTCAAGATTTGTGAAGTTTCCTGTAATTTCTGTATCAGTTTCATACTTAGCCTTTGTCGTTGTATCAATATCCCAAGCTTCAAATTCATAGCCTATTTCAGCTTTTGTATTTGGTTGAGGAATTGTTACTTCTTCATTTGGATTTACGAAGTATGTTACTGTTTCACCATCTGCTATTTGTCCGCCTTCACCTTTTATTACGAAGTTAACTGTCACATAGCCATCTGGTTTTTGTTGACCGTCTTCAGTTTTTGGAATTACTGAATCAACAGGGTTGAAGCTTGCAGTAATAGTTGTAAGTTTTTCAGTGTATTGAGTAGGAATTTCTGCATTTTGACTCCATCCACCAAACTCAAATCCTGTGTTAGGTTTTGTTGTTGGTGGTGTCAATTTTACATACTTAGCTGGATTTACAAAGTATGATTTTGGTTCAACAGTTCCGTTGTCGCCTGCCACAAACTTAACTTCCACATATCCATCTGGTTTTTCTACTCCTGGTTTTTCTTCAATAACATCAGCAATTGGTGTTGATTGTGCTTTTACAACAACGTCTTTATCTTTGATTTCCAGTGTGTCTTCTTTATCCCATGCTTTAAATTCGAATCCAACTTTTGCTTTTGCGTTTGGCTTTGCAAGTTCTTCTAAAGTTATGCCCGAATTTTCTTTTACATAGTAATATTTTACATTTGATAAAGTAAGACCATCGTCTGCTTCAAATGTTACTCTTACATATCCTTCAGGTCTTGTGATAGGTTCTGTTGGATCATAAGGAATAATATTTTCGGCTTCGGTATAAGTTGCTGTGATTGTCGTAGCTTGTTTGAATTGTTTCTTAGATGTTGGTGTGTAAACATCTCCATCTGCCTTTTCACCAAGCTTCCATTCTTTGAATGTAAAGTGTTGTTTTCCTGTTGGATTTGGTACTGGAATTGTAACTTCCTTGTCTGGATTTACCCAGAATATTTTCGGAGTAGAATTTGTAGCCTTATCCGTAGGAACGAATTTCACTTCAACAAAGTTGTTTGGAACGTCTTTTGGTTTTTCTGTACCAGTTTGTGGTATTACATCTTTTACATATTGTGCAACAAGTGTAATGTCTTTTGTGATTTTTTCCGTTGCTGGGTCAAAATCTTTTCCATCAACTTTCCATCCTATAAAAGTATAGTTTGGCTTTTCAGGATTGTTAACTTTTGTGATTAACTCATTGTGTTTTACTTTTTGTGATGGGATATGAGTTCCACCATCTGTATTAAATTCAACTGTATGAGTATCTGCATTCCATACTGCTTGTGCTGTTGTGTTTTCATTAATAGTGAATGTTGCACCTGGTTTGTAAACCGTATCGCCGATCTTCCATCCTTCTAATACGAAATTATCTTTCTTAAGATCATTTCCACCGGCCAAAGTAATTTCTGTACCTACATCATAAGATAATTCTTTTGGAACAGTTCCTGAAGTTTTGTCATCAGCCTTGTAAGTCATAGTAACTTTATTTATCTTGAAAGTTGCTACATATTTCTTATCTGTTGTGATTGCTTCGTTTTGGTCGATATTTTCTAACCATTTATCAAACTTGTAGTTGGCATTTGGTTTTGTTTGTGGAATTGGAAGTTTATCCGAACCTACTTTAATTCCCTTAGTTGGGTTTACATAGTAAGTTTTATTTCCACCTTCAAGACTACCATTGTCATCAGATGTGAATTCAACTTTGACATATCCCTTAGGTTGTTCTACCTTATCTCCTGCTGGTATTACATCGTCAAGTTTTACGAAATTAAATTTAAATTCCGTATCTTTATTAAATTTGTCGATGATTACCTTGCTATCATTGTTAATCCAAGATCCACCTTCAGCAGTGTAACCCACATTTGGAGTTTTAGTAATAGCATTTGCTTTATCTGTGAGATTAACTTCTACGTTAGGATTTACATAATAAACTGTAGTTCCTGTTAAACGACCATTTTCATCAGCTACAAATGTTACAGTTACATATCCATCTGGTTTAGTTTTATCTCCTGGAATGATGTTTTCTAAAGGAGCATAGTGTGCTGTGATTGTAGTGTCTTTAGTAAATGTTTGAGTCAATTCACTGTCCCATTGGCTAAATTCATAACCAACATTTGCATTTACAGTTGGTGCTGGTATTGTAACTTCCTTATTAGGATTTACATAGTAAACAGTCTTGCCACTTAATTCTCCGTGGTCACCTTTAACAAATGTCACTGTTACATAACCTGCTGGCTTGTCAGAGCCATCTTGTTTTTCTTGTGGAATCACATCGCCTTTTGAGTTGTATTCAGCTTTGATTGTATCTCCGTCATTGTATTGGATAGCTCTTTCAATTTGAGTATCCCATCCAGCGAAGTCAAATCCTGTGTTTGGTGTAACTTTTGGTGCCTTGTCTTTTAATACAACCGCTTTATTTGGATTTACATAATATACGCTAGTTCCTGTAAGTTTTCCGTTTTTTTCTGCGCTAAATTTTACTGTGATATATCCTTCTGGTTTTTCTGAATCGTCATCTTTTGTCTTTGGAACTATATCAGCAATTTCTTCATATTGCGCAATAACTGTTATATCGCTTCTGATTTCTTTTGTATCAGCAAAATCCCACTTAGTAAATTTATATCCAGTATCGGCTTTTACTGTTGGTTTTACTATTAGCTTATCACCTAAAGTTTTAGCTGGATCAGCCTTTGGATTTACATAATAAACTGTTTTACCAGTTATTTCTTTTCCATGTTCACCCTTGTCAAAAGTAACTGTTACATATCCATCTGGTTTTGGATTTTGTTTACCATTTTCATCAGTTGAAGGAATAATGTCTTCAAGTTTTTTGAAGTTACCCTTAACTGTTGTATCTTCAGTGTACTTCTTAGCTGTAGTAGTATCTTTATCCCACTTGTCAAATTCATATCCTGTGTCGGCTTGTGTCTTTGGTTGAGGAACTGTTACATCTTTAGCTGGATTTACATAGTAAACTGTAACTTCACCGTCTGCAATCTTTCCGCCTTTGGCTGGTTCGATTACAAATGTAACTGTCTTGTATCCATCAGGTTTTGTGTTTTCTGTTCCGTCTGGATTTGTCTTCGGAATAATGTCTTTCAAGCCGTTGAAGCTTGCTTCAATTGTGGTTACATCATCTGCGTAAACTGTAGGTCTTGTTGTATCTTTGTCCCATGCACCAAATTCATAACCTGTTTCAGCCTTTGTAGCTGGTGGGTTGATTGTTACATATTCTGTTGGATTAACGTAGAATTTTGTAACTCCTTCAAGTGCACCCTTAGCCTCATCTTCAGTTTTAACTACAAAAGTTACTTCCTTGTATCCTTTTGGCTTTTCATTTTGTTTTCCATTTTTATCCTTTTCTGGAATAACCGTAGGAAGTTTTGTTGATTTTGCTGTTACTGTTATATCAGTTTCAGTAATTTCAAATGCGTCTTCTGTGTCCCATTTTTCAAACTTGTAGCCTGTTTTTTCAGTTACAGTTGGTTTGACAATTGTAGGGTTACCAAGTTTTACACCTGAATTTTTCTTCACATAGTAATAGTTTACATTTGATAAAGTAAGTCCCTCTTCTGCTGCAAATTTAACTCTTACATATCCATCAGGTCTTGTGATTGGCTCTTCTGGATCGTAAGGAATGATATTTTTTACATCAGTATACTCAGCTGTAATAGTTGTTTCTTTTGTAAATTGTCCCTTTATTTCACTTTCCCAAGTTCTTGAAGTTTCTTCATTTGATTTCCAATTTTTGAAAGTATAAGCCTTAGCTACTTCAGTTTCTGTTTTATCAACAGTCTTTCCAACTGGATTATCTACTGGAATTGTAACTTCTTTAGTTGGATTAACCCAGAATGTCTTAGTAAATTCATTCGTAGCCTTGTCTGTTGTTTTTACGATAACTTTTACATAGTTATCTGGAACTTTTGGCTTGTCTTTGTCTTTTTGTTCAACAACATCTGTTGAAAATCCAGGTGATATAACTGTGTCCTCTGTGAACTTGTGACGTTTGTTAAAGTCGTAGATTCCTGCTTCTTCTTGATTTTCATTTTGAGCTTTTTTATCGGCTGACCAATTTGTGAATCCTAAATTTGCTTTTTCTTCATCTGTTAATTTTATTTCAGGAATATCTACCCAAGCTTTTGGATTAACGTAATAAATCTTGCTGTCTTTGTCGTTAGGCTTTCCACTTGGATTTACTGTAACTTTTACATAATTTCCTGTTACATCTACTAAGTCTCCGTCAGGTTGTGTAGTTGCATCTCTCAATACTTTTGGCATGTCTCCCGATGTCAAAGCTTCGTAAACATTTTTGTATATTTTGACAGGAATTTCGATATCTTGAACAGAATTGTCTGCAAATTTTATCTTTGCTGGAATTTTAATTTCTCTTACAAGTTCTATTGTGTCGTCTTTGTTTAATTCCTTAACTTGTTCGTAAATTGTATTATCAATGTCTTTATCGAAGATAATTTCAGAACCTGTTGGCAATTCACTTTCTTTTCCACTCTTATACCAGTGAACTTGTTTCTTTAATTGTTCAGTAGATGGAGCAAAGTTATTATTGTGATCTTTGTTAGATTCTGTAACAACTAAGGTATCAATCTTTACATCTGACCATTCAAAGTAAGCTGTAAATGTGTATCCTTTGTCGATAATTGTGTTTTCATTTAGAAGCTTTTGGTTATCCCATTCTTTAAATCTTCTGCCTGCATCTGGTGTGATGTAGTGCTTGCTTGCATCTACAGTTTCGCCATCTTTTAATTCTTCTGGAACTGGGAGTAGGTCTGACTTAAGTCCCTTTATTACATCGTAATTAAGTTCTGTAATATCATTGCCATTGTCATCCTTACCAAAGGATCCACCTTTGTCAGCTTTGAAAGTTACTCTTACATATCCTTCTGGTGTTTTTTCATTTCCAGGAACTTCGATTATTCTGACGTCTTTGTAGTAGAATGTTATCTCATCGGATCCTGTTCCATTGATTCCTTTGAACTCACCAGTCTTTTCATCTACGTCGTAGAAAAGTTGTTGTTGTGGATCACTAGCCAAAACCCAGCCCGGAATTGGTCTGTAGTTTCTAGCATCATAGTGACGGTTTTTGCTTTGAACTTGTTCTTGAGCAATAACGCTGTATTTTTCGATTAATGTCTTCTTCTTTGCTGGATCTTTCTCTGCTTCTATCTCAGCTTTTCCTCTTTCGTCAACATAATTTACTTTGTAATCACGAGTTCTGAAATGTCTGTAGTAGAAGTGGAATACATTGTCCTTTGCTTCTGGATTATCCACAGACTTGCCATCTTTTAGAATTTTTTTTGGTTTAACTCTAATTATTTGTAAATCTGTATTATTTAATTGTACTCTGTTATTATATTCTTCGTATTGTTTTTTAATGTCTTCATTTGGTATTTTTTCAAGTTCTTCATGAGGCATTAATATCCAATTTTCATCTTGATAAATCGCACTGGCCGATACGTATTGGTTAGCTCTGATGCCAGATAATATTTGTTTTTTAGGGTGGTAAGCGTCTTTTATTTCTTTGCCATCTTTATCTATAAAATGGTGATATACTTCAACATCCACGCGATTATTTTCAACCCAAATAGCTTTCAAATAAACATCGCTTACGACATCATTTCCGAATGGATATCTTTCTGGAACATGGTAAGTTTTAGTGTACGAGTCATCAACTGTTCCGTCTTCTTTGTATCTGACCCATTCCCAACCCAAGAAATCATATCCTTTACGTGTTGGGCTTTGAAGATTTTTTAATTGTTGCAAATTATTAACCGTGAAAACTTGCTTGTTAGCTTCATTTTTCTCTTTTATAGGATATTCTATGGGTTTTCCATCTTTAACTACAGTAACTTTATCATTAGTCAATTCATTTGCTTTGATATCGTCTAGCTTTCCTTGATTTGGGTCTACAGTTATCTTCCATGGCTTGTCGGGTTCTGTCCACTTAGCGTATAAAGTTTGGTCATAGTGAAGTTTAGTTTCATTTCCGTCTTTTATCAGGTTGTCGCCGGCGGGATCCAGTGCCCAACCCCTAAATGTCCAATCATCAGGTACCCAATCTGGTCTTTCAGGCACATGCTTTGTATCTAATTCCAAATCCTTTAATGGCTTTTCATAAGGCACATCTAAAATATTGCCCGCACCATATTCACTGTCATTTTTTACAGTCTTTGGGTCGTTGTTTAGTTTTAACTTGTACTTGTTACGATAGTAGTTTGCATAATCGTAGGCATTCGTCCCGTCAAATAATTTTTTGCTCCAAGGAAAATGAGAGATGTATTCGATCTTGTCGTCGTCGCTTCTAAAAGGCGTTTTTTTATTTCTTTCTTCATTTAACTTATCAAAAGTTTTCTCTACATCTCCAACTTTTATCTTTCCTATCAATTGCGCCGGCCTTGTCTCTTTTTTAAGCGTAAATCCTTGAAGATGAGGCAAAATGAATTCATAATCGTAGGTATTCGTGTCACTCTTCCAATAGCTCATGTCATAATCGATTTGTTCCTTGCCCTCAAAATCGTCCTTGATAATGTCAATATGGTAAGCAATGGCAGTGTCAATGTAGCTGGCTCCAAGGGAAATCTCATATTCGCCCCTATCTTTCGTTTCATTTTCTCCTATAGGTATTTTATCCGCATGACCCTTTCCTCCACTCTCGTCTTCTGTACTCATTACATCTTTAGCGTCAATAAAATCTTCTGCACTTAAGCGATAAGGCGGCGTGTCACGAAAAATTGATACCCCATTATCGTTATTATTATGATTTATCATCCAACCGATTAAGCCATCATCTCCGGTAGGATTGGTACTATCACCTTTCGGAAGACCTGAAATTTCTTCATCCTTTGGCCATATTTTATCTAAGCTTTGGTTGAAGCGAACATCTACTTTATAAGGAGCCCCTTCCTTACCTAAGACTTGTCCATCTTTTGTAATAATCGGCCAGTAGGCATAATCGTCATATTCGTTATTAATGGATGTAAAGTAAAGGGTGTAGACTCTGCGATCGTAGTAAACATTGTAGACTGTCTCCCCGGTGGATAAAACAGATTTTTGTACTTCAGGATTGTCTTCTGATGCGTTTTGCTTTTCCGTCAATTTCTCATTTAAGAAATAATATCTGGCGAATTCCTTTGGATCATTTTGAGCCTTCTGTAAGCGTCCACCGTTTAGGTCTGGGAATGTGATTCCATGTATATCCAAATCAGTAAGTTGTGGTGTAGAACCTGTGTCTGCGTTGTCAATTCTTCTTGCCCCGATAAAATCGTAGCGATTACGCAAAGCTAAAGTGTCATCCTTGTCATCGTAATCAGGTTTTTCAGTCCAAAATTGGATTACATAGTCAGCCTTTTTTTCCTCCTTCCAAACAGCTGTAAATGTTACATCACTTGCTGCCATTTTGAGATTAGCATTCAAATCCTTAATAGGATTACCTGAAGAATCCTTAATCAAATCGTTAGCTTTAAAAATTTTCCCTTTTTCGTCCTTTAAATCATCCTTTAAATCAACAGATGGTTTCCAACCTACAAATTTTGATCCTATTTTGGTAGGTTCTTTCACTGTTGGGATAGTTTGTTCATAATACACAAGTCTTGTAGGAATAGAAGTTCCTCCATCTGTATCAAAGTCCACTTTAAAAGTCTTGCGATTGTAACGAAACTCCACTTCAAACTTACTCGTATCTTCGGGAACTAAAACTGGAAGAACATCTGCTTCAGGTTCAAACCCTTCAATTCTGCTATCTCTAATTGGGTTTACTTCCAATACAGAACCCGTATAACCTGTTTGTTGTGTCGACTTAACATTTGGATTTTCTTCATACTTATTAAAATCTTCTAAATTTTGAAATTTGTGTACTATTTTTACAGAACTTTGCTTTTTACCATATACAAATTCTTGCGTTCCCAAAAAATTAAATCCATCTCGTTCTGGATTTTTCGCTTTGTCTACAATATCTTGAAAATTAATATTGTATGAATTTTTTGGCTTTACATATCCCTTTAAATCAGGAAGATTAATATCCTTGTTCACCTTAGCTTTTTCAGCATCTGTTGCCTTTTCTCCTACACTTGCCACATAAGGTTGGTAATTTATCTTATTTTCACCATTTTTGTATACCTTATAATCTGTACGAAGCGTGTAGATTTTTGGCTGCTCAGGATTTTTTATTAAATCTGTTGCTGTCGATTCTGCTTCTGGTTTTGCAATATCAACTGGAATTTTGTTTAAAACATCGTTTTGATTTACATTTGATACATTTGTGTAAGCGCTTCCTGCTGCCAATAAATGCACCGGCATTGAAGTCAACACCATTATCATCGTCATAATAAAACAAATAAAACGTTTTACTTCTTTTCTGATCGAATGTCGCATAATACCACTCCCTTAAATTTTTTATTTTTATTTATATCTATACTTAGACTTATTATATTTATATCACAGAATCAGTGTTTTTTCAATATAATGTATCGCCATTCATCGATTTTTAAACAACAATACAATGTTAAATAAAAAACCATAATGAAATTATGCTATGATTTTTAACAATGATTTTCAAATCCCACATAAGTATGTAATCGTTGTCTGTTTGCTTTAAAATAGGAAATAATTTTTTTATTCTACAATCAAATTTTTTTCAAACCAAACTCCAAATATCTTTTTATTATTACAATGTATTGTTGAATTCATACAATTTCAGAGCTAACTCTTTTTGAATTAAAATACATTTTTGAATTTGTGTGTATCTAATTTTATCCACGAAAAAAAGAGCTCCGCTAAGAGCTCTTATTATATCAAACTATTTTACTTCTTCAGCACTTTCCCATAAACCGTGGATATTGCAATAACTTAATGCGAATACTTTACCTGGTTTATTAGATTTTACATAAGCGTGAGCGTGTGGTTTAGTGAATACTTCGCCTTCACCGTGAGCACTTGCTTGGTAAGAAGCTACTTCTACTGGGAATTTTTCTCCTTCTGGTTGGAAGAATACTTTAATCCATGCAATGTGGTGTTCGAAAGTGTTTGGGTGTTCGATTTCTTCACCAACTATTGCGCATACTTTAAATCCGTCGTCTTTTTTATCAATATGAATAACTGGAACGTGTTTTTCTTCTTTCCAATCTCCAGATTGAACTGTTTCTGTTAATTTAGCCATTAATATTACCCCCTATAAAATTTCTTACAGAGTATTTATACCCCAATTACACTAAACTAATCATTAATTACATCTGGGTTTAGTTCTTCAAGTCGATTAATGTTTTTATTCAAAAGCATCATAACGCAAATGATAAGTAAAATGGTTCCACAAATTACAAATAACAACCCAATTCCTCTGCCATTTCCCACTCCAATGATTTTTGCGATAAAAGTGTCAGATAATTTGCCGCCCTTTACTAAAAGTGGATTGAACACATTATCCGCCAAAAAACCAGCCAAGATAATCGCTATAGGAGTAATAATCTTCATTAGACAATCTACCAGTGAGCCCACTCTTCCAAGCATTTTTGTCTCTATTTTCAATTGCATCAATGAGCCGAAGGTTCCATTCGCATAAGGTGTCGGTATCATAAATAAGAAAAATCCCACAGCAATCACAATCCAGCTGTAATTTATCCCCATTACTATCAATCCAATTGAGCAATTTATAAGACTCAAAAATATCGATCTTACTTTGTTTTTCTTACTTGGAATTGCACCAGAAATTACTCCACCTAACACCATTGCAATTCCCGACACAGAATTCACAAGTCCGTAAATTTTCGTGTCATAATTACTCATTACCAACGGACCAACCAATACCATTGCAATATTAGCCACAAAATTCAAAATTGAAAATACGACTATTATTTGAATAAATCCCTGTTTTTGTTTTAACACTTCAAAAGCTATTTTCAAATCACTAACAATTGTCTTAGTGAAGTTAGATTCCTTAACTTCTTCGATTTCTTGTTCGATTTTTTGTGGTAAAATCGTCAAAATAGCGACGAAGAAAGTTACAAAATCAATTGCAAATAATCCCGTAAGTCCTATAAATGGAAATAGTGCACCTGCAATCAATGGAGCAAGCATATTTTGAATAGCCCTGATAAGTTGCATAAAACCATTTGCTCTTGGAATGTCCTTCTTCTCAACCAAAAGTGGAATCGTCGCATTGAATGCAGGATTTTGGAATGTTCCTAAAGTTTGCGACAAGAAAGTCAACGGATATACCATCCACACTTTCATACTTCCCGTCGCAAGTAAAATCATAAGTATAACTTTAAGTACTGCATCAAGTGAATCGGTTAACACTATAATATGTTTTCGTTGTTTTCTGTCTGCCATTGATCCTGCAAATGGCGCAAATATAATTCCCGGTAAAATTTGAACCAAAAATGTCATCGCAAAAGTCGTGGCGCTTTTTGTCATCATGAAAATCCATAACGATAATCCAAATGATGAAATCCCCGACCCAAGCATAGACACAAATTGCCCAAACCATACCACCATAAATTTTTTAAATTTCTCGTTCATTAGAATCCCCTATACTGTAGTTTCGTTCTTGCTTTTTTCATAAAATGATACGCCACAGCATATAAAAGTATCAAATTCAACACAATTTTCTTCATATCTGCTTGATTTCCCACAATTATTTTCCTAATTTCTTGTGTTATGGTAAGTTTGTATCCAAATATCAAAAACGCTGTTGTGATAAATCCTGTAAATGATGCTACACGTTCGTAAATTAATGTAAGTGCCATGAATAAGAAGAACACACCATACATTAGAATTAATGAAAAGATTATCGCTACAATCAGATTTGGTTTGAATTGTATTATCCCGTTTAATCCATTTCCCGATAAAAATATTACAATCGAAAACAAAATCGCCGCTTTTACTAACCAAACGATGCTTCTTCTGAAATAAATCATTACAATGCTGGTTCTAGATGAAATCATATTAATCAGCCCGTCGCTTTTGATTTCAAATTCTATGGATTTAACGAGTTCAAATAACACTGTTTGTAACAAATACCATATCAAAAAATACGTGAATGATTCGTTGTTCCAATTATCCGTTGATTTTAGCATAAAAGAAACTCCTGCAAGCATGATAATATCCGATATTAGCTTTGAGAAATATTCGATTTTATAGTTTTTGTTTTCATCGATGTATTTTCTTAGTTCGCCGTATTTATATCCCATACAAATTACCTCTTTTCATGCTTTTTTGAATGTTTTTATCGTATGAAAATTTGACCAAAACGGACAATATCAAAGCCTGTATCAAAAGCTGTATTATCAAATCATATCTCACATTATTCAGTTGTAATTGTGTAAAGATTTCACGAGCGTTGTTAAATGGAAACAATATTTTGTTGATAAGTACAAGTGCTTTGTTGTTGACTTTTAATGTAATATCTCCGAAAAACAACATATATGTTTCAGCCAATGCCACAAAACTTCCAAGTCTTTTATATAATAATGTGAAGCTTGATAAGAAAGTGCCCAATTGATAAAGTATGAACACAGACACAACCATCACTAAAATTATTATAGGAATGTGGTTGAATTTCGAATAATCAAAGTCGATGCTTACAAATATCAGTGTGAATATCACGATTACTTTTATCGTATTCATCAAATATTCCACTAAATTTCTGTACAAAACAACAGATAGTATCCCCGTTTTTGATTGGACAATTGATATCAGTGTTCTGTCTGTTATTTCGTTTTGTATCAAAAATGTCGGAGATTCTATCGCATAAGTAGCATAATACCACAATATCATCATCAAAAACACGATTTCTTTTTCTTTTACAAACAGTCCATCAATGATAAAAAGTGCCATCAAAAGCACTGCGATGTTTGCAAATATGACGTTGAATTTGTATTTTTTTATTTCTGAGAAATCTCTGTTAAATTCCAATAACAATTTACTAAACATTTGAAATCACCCTGAAGTACACATCTTCTGCATTTAAAGATTCTTTTCTCATACTTATGATGTCACAGTTTTTCAGTAGAAATTCCTTCTCATCTTCATCGTAAACTGACAGTATAATTGAATTGTCGCTAAATTCGTATTTCGTTTTCTTCAAATTATCTAGTAGATTTCTGTTGGTGTTTTCTATTTCAATGATGTCTTTTTGTAAGTCTTTTGAATCAAACAACTGTTTTGATGGTTTATCCAATACGATTTTCCCTTCATTTATTAGTATTAATCTGGAGTTGATGTTTTTCATAAATGATAGGTCGTGACTTGTGAAGATGACTGTCTTTTGGTCTTCAACTGCTATTTTGTGTAGGAAATTCAAAAGAATATTCATGCTATTGATGTCCAATCCATTGGTAGGTTCATCTAAGCAAATTATGTCGGGATTGGTTAGAAGTGTCACTATGAGAGAAAGTTTTTGACGATTTCCTTGGGATAATTCTGATACTTTTTTGTCTTTGAATTCTGTAAAATCGAGTTTGCTCATCAAATTATGCACTTCATTTTCATTGTAATTAACGTGGTTTAGTCCGAGAAAATACATGATGTTTTCAGTGGCTGTTAAATAATCGTAATATCCTCCACCACTTTCAAGCACAAGTTTGGTGTGTTCTCTGATTTTAGAGTTTTTGTTGGATATATTATCAACACTGCATTCTCCTTGATCTTGGTACAACAATCCACACAAAATTTTAATTAGTGTGCTTTTACCGGATCCATTTTTTCCGATAATTGAAACTATTTCGCCCTTTTCTATTTGCAAATTCTCAACGTCAAGTACAGTTTTTCCGTCGAATGATTTTTTAATATTATTAAATTGTATATACATTTGTTGCTCCTATGTTAATTGACACCGATACCGATGCCAATTATATATTATTTGTCGTATTTTTCGATGTCATCGATGACTTTGCCGATGTATTCTATTGTGTCTTTGAGTGGTTTATCTGTTGTGATGTCTACTCCTGCAGCTTTTGCGATTCCGACAGAATCTTCTGTGGAGCCTAATGCCAATGCTTTAAGCCATCTGTCTGCTGCTGGTTTTCCTTCTTCTACAATCATTTTGGATACTTGTGTTCCGATTGTTAGTCCTGCGGAGTAAGTGTATGGATACAATCCCATGTAGTAGTGAGGTTGTCTCATCCATGTCAATTCTGATCCTTCGTTGATTTCAACGTCTTCTCCCCAGAATTTTTGTAGTGTTTCTTTGAAGATTCTGGACAAATCATCTGCTGTGAATCCTTCTTTTTTATCGATTAATTTATACACTTCTCTTTGGTAGTATCCTTCGATGAAGTGTGTGACGAAGTTGTGGAAGTAGGTTCTAGAGATTATTTGTCCACACAAGTATCTTCTTTCTTGGTCAGTTGTTGCTTTTTCTAGCAAGTATCTGCTCATGATGAGTTCGTTTGTTGTGGATGGTGATTCCACGAAGTACATTGATGGGTCGTTGTCCAACACGTTTTGTGTTTTTTGTGAGATGTAGGATTGTCCTGCATGTCCCAATTCGTGTGATAATACGATGGCTTCTGTTAGTTTGCCAGTCCAAGATATCAACACGTATGGGTGTGCCAAGAATGGAGATGCACAGAATGCTCCTGTTGATTTTCCAAATGTGTTTACGAAATCAATCCACTTTTCGTCAAATGCACGATCTAGCATTTTGGAATAATCTTCGCCTAGGATTGATAGTCCGTCTTTGACCAAATTCCTCGCATCTTCTACTGAAATGTTTTTGGAGAATGAGTTTTCCACATCTAGCTTCAAGTCCATGAATGTAACTTTGTCCAAATCGTATTCTTTTTTGATTATTTGGGCGTATTTTCTCATGTGTTTAGGAAGTTCTTGCATGATTACATCTAGTTGTCTGTCGTACAATTCACGAGAAATGTTTTGTCTGTCTAACAAGAAATCGATCACTGAATCGTATCCTCTTAGTTCACTTTCTGCCTTTTCTGCTTGGCAATGTGATAGATAAATCATCGCTGTTGTGTTTTTGTATTTTGCAAGCTCCTTGTGGAACACTTCGTATGATTTTCTTCTCAAATCTGTGTCGGGGTCGTTGTCGTAAACTCCTTCAAACAAATTGTAAGTCATTTCGTATTTTTTGCCATTTACTTCGAAATCTGGGAATGTGATGTCGTGAATTTTAGTTGTGTTGTAGATTTCGTAGAATGAGCTGAATGTTTGTGAGAATTTGCTTATAGCATTTTCCACTTCTTTGGATAAGATGTGTTCTTTTTTCTTCAACAAATCGTCGATGTATCTTGTGTTATTGGTGTCGTTTTTCACTTCTTCAAGTGTTTGTTCGTCAACTTGTACAAGTTCTGTTTCAAAAAAGCTCATTTTGTTTTCGATGTCTGCGATTTTTGTGAATGTAGTCATGGCTCTTTTTTGGGATTTTTCATTGTGGCCGTCTGCTTCCACATCAAGTGATGCGTAGTGTGCGATGCGGTCGATATTAGCCACGATATCTCTGTAATCGTCCATTGCGTTTTTGATGATGTCTGCTGATTTGAGTTTGTTTTCATAATTTTTCTTGAAATCATCTGCCATCAAATCAATTGTCTTCACTGCTTTTTCGAATTCTTCTTCTGTTTTATATAATGCAGACAAATCCCACATGTATTGTGGGTCTGCCTCTTCTCTTTTGCAATATTTTAGTATATCCATTAGATTGCCCAGTTTCCTTCCTTAAATACTTCTACTTCTTTGCCGTCAGCTGTAGTTCCAACGATTCTCATATCTTCAGAACCAACCATGAAATCCACGTGAATCAATGAATCGTTGATTCCATTTTTCTTCAATTCATCTTCATTCATGTCTACTCCACCTTCTACACAAGTTGGATAAGCTTGACCGAATGCAAGGTGACATGATGCGTTTTCGTCGTACAATGTTTTAATGAATGTGACGTTTGATTTGGAAATTGGTGATTCATAAGGAACAAGTGCCACTTCTCCCAAGTATTTTCCATTTTCATCAGTATCGAACATATTCTTCAAAGTTTCCTTGCCAATTTCTGCATCGAAATCCACAACTTTTCCATCTTTAAATTCAAATCTCATCTTGTCGATAGTGTTGCCACCGTAATTCAAAGGCTTAGTGCTGTACACAACGCCGTTTACCTTGTCTTTGTGAGGTGCTGTGAACACTTCTTCTGTTGGAATGTTTGGCACGAAATCATTTCCGTAATTATCTGTGGATTGTGCAGCTATCCACACGTGTCCTTTTGGAAGTTCGATTGTCAAATCAGTTCCCAATGAATTTGTGTAGTGAAGCTTTACGAATTGGTGCTTGTTCATAAACTCTGCGTGTTTGTTCATTGTATCCAAATGTTCATCCCACGCTTTGATAGGATCTTCTGTGTCAGAACGAGTCGCCTTGAAGATTTGATCCCACAATTTTTCTACAGCTTCTTGTTCTGAAAGTTCTGGGAACACTCTCTTCGCCCAGCCAACACTTGGAGCTGCGACAACACACCAGCTGTTGATGTCATTCATTGTGTATTTTTGAATTGGCTTCATTTTTTCAGCAGAAACCTTGGATCTCATTTGAACTCTGTCAGCATCCACACCCTTCAAATTTTCAGGATCTTGGCAAGATACAGATATTACGCCTGCTTTTTTCTCAAAATAGTATTTGGATTTTTCAACGATAAAATCTGGAAAGTCCTTCAAAGCTTCTTCTGATGCGTTTTCGTAGTACATTCTGTTGATTGCATCGTCATTCCATTCCATAATAACTTCGCTGCAGCCTTTTTCGTAAGCGTATTTCACCAAAAGTCTTGCAAAATCAGCTCTTTCAACTGCACAACGAATCACAAGTGGTCTATCGTTTGCATTGATTCCTTTTTCGATAATTAATCTTGCGTAATTGTTTAGTTTTTTGTCAAAATTTTCCATATTATTCCTCCTCGTATCACTAATAATATTATATGGTTTTCCCAATAATTTTTCAATTTTATAAAAATAAAATATTTGTAAAATACGTAAAAACACTGGATTTTGATTGACTTTACATACCCCATATACTAAAATCTAAATATAAATGAAAGGATGAATTTATGATTAAATACGCAATTTTTGATATGGATGGAACTTTGATTAACTCCATGTACAAATGGAACAGAGTTATTTTAGATTACATGAAAAATTTGGGAATAACACCAGACGATGATTTTATCAAAAAAATCAAAACCAAAACGCTTTTGACATCCATAGACTACATTCACGAAACTTTTGACATCAAAAAAACCACAGACGATGGTTTGAACTTTATATATTACACAATTAGAAACGGATATATGAATGAATTTGATTTGAAACCGGGCGTTTTGGATATGCTCGAAAAACTAAAATCAATGGGAATTAAAATGTGTGTTGCAACAGCCACAGAAGACCACTTGGCAATTCCTGCTCTTGAAAAGCAAGGGATATTGGATTATTTCGAATTCGTGCAAACTTGTAAATCCATAGGTTACCACAAATACGAAAACGAATATTGGAATAATGCAATGGAAAAATTGGGCTCTAATGTGGATAACACGATTGTATTTGAAGATGCATTGTACTGCATCGATACAGTCGACAAAATGGGATTTAAAATTGTGGGAATAACTGACGAGTCCACTGTTAATGAATATGATATAATAGATGAAAAAGTGGAACAATACATCGAATCCTACGATGATTTGGACTACGATTTGTTTAAATAGGAGATTGTATGAATAAAATAATTTATATGTTCATATTGTCCATGCTTCCTGTTTTAGAAATCAGAGGGTCGATGATTTACGCACTTGCAAATAACATCAACCCTGCATTAGCGTTCTTCTTGTCTGTAATAGGCAACATCTTACCGATACCATTTTTGATTTTGTTGACACAAAAAGTCCTACAATGGTTGGATACAATCGACACTTTCAAACCATTTGTGGATTGGATTAATAAAAAAGCACAAGAAAAAAGCAAAACAATCGACAAATACGGAAGACTTGGACTCTACATTTTGGTGGCGATTCCACTTCCTGGAACAGGTGCTTGGACTGGCGCATTGGTAGCATCATTCTTGAGATTGACACCTAAAAAAAGCATGCTTCCAATAACCTTGGGAGTAATAACAGCAGGAACTATCGTGATGCTTTCAACAATGGGAGTATTGAATGTAATTAAATAATTGGCAATCAAAAAAGACCTGTGAAGGTCTTTTTTTAGGTTAATTATTATTTTCTCTTTTTTGTTTGTTCAAATATAAATACGCCAACACTATTATTCCCACAGAGAATAAAATCATCATTCTTTCGTCTTTATTTCCAGATTCTGGTAGTTTTTCATCGACGTGTTCCTTCTTTTCTACCACAAGGGATTTCTTAGACAAATCACTTTGTGACAATACTACATCGAACTCACGCACTTGCCCTTCTTTTAAAATAACTCCTCCGACTCCGTTTTCTGTCAACCTATCTTCGTTATTTACAGTAAGAACGTAGTTTCCCGGAAACAAATTGTCGAATACTACTTTTCCTTCTTTATTTGTGTACTGGAATGCATACATATCTGTTCTTCTGTCTTTTAATGAAACAAGGACTTTTTCTTGTGGTTTGTCGGCTTTTTTCACGTTGATTATAAGTGCTGATTCAAACTCTTTTTTGATTTGTTCGTCTATTTGTGAACTATAAATAGATTCTTCTGAATTTGGATTAATCTCAATGTCATTGATTTTGAAATTATCATGTTTTTCAAAATATTCACTCATTTTGTCCACGTACACCTGATATTTCCCAGGATCTTCTACTTCAAAATACGCATAACCAAACATATCGGTTTTTGACAAGTATTCTTTTGTATCCGATTGCAATCTGACATCTATTTCTTTCAGGGCAATTGCGTATTTATCGGTTATTCTATAAGTTATTTTATATTTCTTGTCCTTGTCCTCTCTTGTCTTGGCAATCAAAGTTTTGGAATTATCGGTGTTGTTTTCAAGTAACACTTTTTGTTCATCGAAGAAATATCCCGACGGAGCAGACACTACCTTCACGGAATGCTCTGATGGTGCAAGCTTATAAAATTGTGCTTCTCCTTTTTCATCTGTCTGATTTTCTCGAGATTTGCCAGTCTGAAGATCAGTTACTATTATCTCAACTTTCGGTATTGGTTTGCTTTTTTTGTCCAATACGGTGATTTTTAATATAGCATTATCCTCATCCATCGCTTGTTTTACTGCAAATGATAAGTTAGTTTTAAAGTTTTGCATAATTTTCTTGCTGACACTATCATTTTGTCCTCTATTTGGATTGATTATATTGTCTATTTTATCTATTTCCGATGCTGTGGCGATTTGAGGTATCATAACTATCACCACTAAAACGAATAGTAGTTTTTTCAAAATTTTCATAACACTTCTCCTATTTAATAATATATCATAAAAGAAGCGTTTTTTCCCAATTTTAGCCAAAAAAATCGCACGATATTATCGTGCGACTTTTACTACTCTATTTGATCAATTCTTTTACAACTGATTCACTTATTGAGTTTTCTCCACCAAATACATTAACTTTTTCAAATTTTGCTTCTTTGAAAGCTTGTTTTGTAGCTTCTGGAATTTCATTTGCTTCTGCTAATAATATTGGGCAATCTATGGAGCCTATTACTAAGCTGTCTGCTGCTGTTGTTCCATTTGCGATGTTAACTTCTTTTCTATCTTTGAAGCCATATTCGTAGATTTTCTTTGCTGTTTCGTAACGGTTCGCTCCTGCTATTCTTGTAGGGTTTGGTAGTTTGTTTTCTACTTCTTTGGAGATTGTCTTTTCTCCACCCACTACTAATACTTCATCCATTTGTTTCAATACTTCTTGTGTTGCTTTTGGTATGTTGTTTTGTTGTACAAGTAGTATTGGCATGTTGTTTTTGTTAGCTAGTGGCGCTACTGTTAATGCGTCTGCGAATACTTCTCCACTTGCTATTACAGCTTTTTTAGTTCCTGTTAGCTTAATTATTTCTTGTGCAATCTTAGCGCTTGTTTCGTAACGATTAGCTCCTGCTATTGTTCTAACGTTGTATTGTGATAGGCTGTTTTTAGCTTTATCTACTGATTTTTCTCCACCTATTACGATTACATTTTTAGCTCCTAATCTCTTGATTTCTTGTGCTACTACTGAATCTAATTGATCTTTTTTAACAAGTAGGATAGGTGCTTTTAATGCTTTTGATAATGCTGATGCTGATAAGCTGTCTGCGAATTTTTCGTAGTTTGCTAAGATTACTGTTTCAGCAGATTTGTAGTATTTCTTGGATACTTCTACTGATGTTTGAATTCTGTCAGCTCCTGCAACTCTTGTTGTAGTTTTTTGTTGTTCAGCTGGTGTGCTTGGAGTTGTTGTTCCAGGTACGCTTGGTGTTGTGCCAGGGTTACTTGGTGTTGGTGTTACTGTTCCAGGTTGTTCTGGATCTTTATCGCCAGGTTTATCGCCAGGTTTGTCACCAGGTTTGTCGCCAGGTTTGTCACCAGGTTTGTCGCCAGGTTTGTCACCAGGTTTGTCGCCAGGTTTGTCACCAGGTTTGTCGCCAGGTTTGTCTGGATCTTTGTCGCCAGCTTCTTTTATCTTAGCTATTTCAGCTTTGATTTCTTTAGCTAATTTGTCAACTTCTTCTTGAGTTGCATCTTCTTTCTTAACTAAATCTTCAGCTTTTTTGATCAAATCTTTTAATGCTTTTTCTTGTTGTTCGTTAAGTTTATAATCATCTTTCTTCTTCAACAATTCTTCTGCATCTTCTTTTTGACCGATAAGTTCTTTCTTATCAACTTTCTTAGCTTCTTTTTCTTTGATATTAGCCAAAGCTTCTTTTAATTTGTTGTTGATTTCATCAACCTTGTCTTGTGGTTGTTGTTCAGAAATAGCTTTTCTTGCTTGTTCAATCAAATCTTTTAGTTCAGCTAATTGTTCATCAGTTACTTCGTATTTTTCAGGAACTTCTACTATTGAATGTGCTTTTAATAAGTTGTTCAATAAGTCTGTTGTATCAACTGGATCTACTGCGTTAGGGTCTTTTCTGTTGATTACAACGTCTTCGATTGTTTCATTTCCTGCATCGTCGTATGCTTTGATTTGGAATTTGTTTTCGCCGATTTCCAATGGAACTTCTATTTCAAATTCTCCGTCAACGCCTTCTTCAAGTTCGAACGCATCCCAAGTTTTGTCTATTCTTGAAAGCATTGAATTGTTAAGATACATTTCCAAGTAAGTCATGTTTTCATGACCTTTTACTTTAATCTTAGCCATTGGGGCTTTTTCATCTTCTTGTATTACTTCATAATCAATTTCTGGAGCAACGTAGTCTTTTCTGATTCTTCTGATGATAGTATCTACAAGAGGACGTCCTTCGATGTTTTGTCCTGTAACTTTTAGTTGCAATTCGTAAACAAATCCATCTTCCAATCCAGAGATGTCTAATTCGTGATCAAATACGAAATTGCCATCTTTATCTTTGGTAACTTTGATTTCTTGAACTTCTGTTCCTTCTACTTGTTTACCATCTTTTGTGATAGTTAATGTTAACTTGTCTAATTGGTCAATGTGAGTTACATTACCTTGTACGTGAATCTTCTTGTAAGATTCTGGGTCTTTTTCGTCTTCGTATTTACCAAATGCTGCATAGTAATCTGGGTTTTCTACTGTTATTACAGGCATTGTGTAAACTGGTTTTTCTGGTTTTTCTTCTGGTTGTGTTGGCTTATCATCTGGTTTTTCTTTATCTTTTACGATAACTGGAATTGTGTAGTAAGTTTTCTTACCGTCAATTTTAACTTCTACTTTTAATCCAAATTCACCAGGTTCTTTTGTATCAACATTCTTAATTATTCTAACCTTTGCATCTTCTGGTAAGAAATCAAGGTGTGCTTTTACTTGTTCTGTTTTAAGAAGATCATCCCCAACAGTTAATTCAATTGGTTTGATTGCTTCAACTTTAACTTTAATATAGTAATAAGTTTCAACTCCATCTACAGTAACTGCCGCTGTAATCGTAAATTCTCCAGCTTTTTCAGTGGATTTAAGAGTGTTTTCAATGAATTCAGGTTCTTTGATTTCAACCTTTGCACCTTCTGGTAATCCTTCTAGGTGTTTCTTAACATCTTCTACTGTAGGCATTGGGTCATTTACTCTCAATGTCATATCTGTTGTTTTGATATCTTGAGGAGTCAATCCAGTTTCTTTTTTATCTACTGGCTTGCCAACAAAATTTCTTGAGTTATCCCATGTGTAAACTCCCATGTTAGAAATATCAAATCCATCAGCTATTTTGAATGTATATTCGTAATCTCTTACTATTCCAAGATTTTTCTTTTGATCATCTTTTCTAACTTCTTGTTCGTGCCATTCACCAGTTTTTAAGTTTTCATATCCTACACTGAATACTCCTGCTAAGTTATCATTTGCAGTTACAGTTATTTCTCTGTTATCTTTATCGTATTTGTAGCTTAATTTAGGTGCTTCGTTGTCTAATACTATATTGTATTGATATTTTTGTTCCTTATCCTTAGCATCCTTGTAGTCTACGTGACCTTTGATTTGGTAGATATATTGTCCTTGTTCAACTGGATTTCCTTTTGAGTCTTTGAAATCCCAAGCAGCTCCACCAGGAACGTATTCGAAATTGTACTTGCCATTGTCTTTGTACAATCCATTTACTTTTAGAAGAATTGGGTCGATGAATAAGTTTCTCAATGTTTTTCCATCTTTGTCCAAGATGTCGTATTTTACATCAAGAGCGTTTCTCATGATTGTTATTACTGGTGCAACTTCTGCATTCATTCCTTCTTGTTTGTTTGAGTTAACGAATACTGTTGGTTTGCCATCTACATTCCAAGCGTTCCAGTAATTCCATCCACCTTGTTCTTGTCTTCTCATAAATCCTGATTTGTCTACTCCACCATTAGGATATTCTATTGGCTTGTAGTTTACATCTTTACTAAAATCAGGCATGTTGTCCAAGAATTGTGGTTCTGACCAATCGCCCTTGAATCCAGTGTAAGGAACTGAAAGTGTTGGATTGTCATCAGATTTGAACATTACATATCCTTGTGCGAATTGATTCTTGTCAATATTATCTGTAGGTATTGTTGCAGTGTATTCTACTTCTTTTCCTGCTGGTACTGTAACTTTAGTTAAAGTATCTTCTCCTGCAACAGATGAATGTTCTGTGTATCTTCCATCTTTAACTTCATCTTTTAATGAGATGTATTTTGCTGTAAATGTGATGTCCTTATCCTTGGAGTAGTTCTTTAATTTGAATGTAGCGTTGAATTGATCTCCAACTTCGCCTAATTCTAATTTACCGTCTTCTTTTGTATCTTTTCCACCAGTAGCTGTTACAGTTACGTGAGTTGTAGCTGCTTTTTCAAGGTCCACAAGTCCTGCACCTTGTTGTTTTGGAGTGTACAATGAAGCTTCATCTACTTCTGTGTCTTTTACAGGAGTAGCTGTGTTCATCATTACCAAAACTGTCAAGTATTCTTGAATTGGGTCTGGTTTTCCATCAGCAGTTCTCTTTAAGAAACCATCTTTGTACAATCTTTGCATTACTAATGCACTTGCACCTGCAACTTGTGGAGTTGCCATGGATGTACCACTCATTGTAGTGTATTTGTCTTCATTTATTGTTGAGTAGATTTGTCCACCAACACCTGCGATGTCTGGTTTTAATCTCAAATCAGGTGTGATTCCCCAAGATGAGAACTCACTCATTTGTTCACCTTTTGGATTCTTAACAGAATGTACTGGAGTGATGTTGATTTTTTGTTCTGGTTTTGTTTCTTGTAATTTTATTAATTTTAATCCATCTTCATGGCTAATGAATACTGAAGGGAATTCTTTATTTACCATTCCAGACATGAAAGATAATTGACTGCCTTTTTCAGTATTATAAATTATGATACCAGCTGCTTCGTATTTTTTCGCAAGTTCAGCTTTTTCGTTAAAAGATTTGTCGCCTCTTTGTGCAAGGACAATTTTATCTTTTACATTTTTTCCTTTGTAATCACCATCTTCATTTCCTAATCCAACATCAACATATTCTTTCAATCCTGTTGTTGTCTTTTCGTTTTCGCCTTCTGCAGTACCTGCTGAGATTTCAGGTTGTCCTTCTACTTCTACAACTCTTCCTCTCATATTTGTGTTTTCCATTGATGCTACTGCATAAGATGGATCTGCAACTGCAGGGTGTCCTGTAGTACCAAAGTCAGGGTTGATAGCTAAGTTAGTCTTGCCTTCTCCACCCCAGTTTGTAACACGGTCATTACCCATGGCAACTGCGCATACAACACCGGCAGCTTTAGCTTTGTTGAATGCTTCGTTAGTAGGAGATATTCCATCTCTACTGTAACCTGAACCCATTCCCAAACTCATGTTCAATACGTCTGCACCAAGTTTCACAGAATCGTCAATCGCTTTCAACCATACTTCTTCGTAAACTGTAGATACTAATGCATCGTTGCTGAATACCTTCATCGCTAATAATTGTGCGTTTGGTGCTACTCCCTTTACTCCTTCATTTCCTGTGTCACCATTTGCAGCAACTATACCAGCTACGTGCATTCCGTGGTATCCACCGATACCAGAATCTCTGATTTCATCTGATTCATCAGCATAGTTGTATCCATAAGGAACTTTATTGTTGTACCATTTACCTTTTAGTCCATTTTCTTTGATAACTTTGTTAACTTCGTCTTCGCTATCGTATTTAGATTTGATATCAGGAGATAGTTTCATATCTTTGTGAGATGGATCGACACCAGTATCTATAATACTAATTAACATTCCTTGTCCTGAGAAATCGTATTGATCCCACAAAGTATTAGCCTTAATCATTCCTGGAGCTGAAGCCAAGTTTGGAGATGCTCCTCCTTTTGGTCTTTCAGCCTTCATTTGAGTTGTAACCTTTTTAACTCCAGGTTGTTTTCTCAATTTGTCAATGTCTTTTGCTTTAACTTTTGCTGAGAAACCTGTGATAACTGCAGAAAATTCATCTTCTTTGTCAACTTTAACGTTTTCTTTGTTAAGTTTAGTTTTGATGTTTTCTGAAGTTTTCTTAACATCCGCATCAGATGCCTTCACAGCTTTTGAGAATCTCGCGCTCTTTACGTTTGGTTCTCTTTCGATAGCAGCCTTGTCACTAGTTTCTACGATAACTTTGACTTCTTGGTCTGCCTTTACGCCTTGTTCTTGAAGTTTAGCATATGTAGTACTGTCTGTTTGGTTAGTTGCGAATGTCGTTGCACTCGGCAATACCAATGAAAACAATAACACACCAGCTAAAAACTTTTTGGAATATGGTTTCATATTTCCCTCCTACTTTTTTATATGCAAAAACGGCAAAATAATTGCTTTTTGCTCATAAGATAATTTTACTTAACTACATAGTAAATGTCAATCTATTTTTGAATTTCTTATTTTATAAATATACTTCTATCGTTTTCATTCATTTTTTTGTTACGATTTATTTATTTTGTAAATTTCCTTGTTTTATTTCGACAAATTACTGATAACATTTATTGTTCATTGTTTTTTTATTATTTAATTGAATAATAATGTGTAAAACGTGCCCTTTTGTTACATTATTTTTCAAAAATATTTTTTCTAACAAATTTTATTATGAAATCTGTTACCATAATTTTTTCAGAATTTGTTACTATTAACCACCACACAAATACTCTATAATATATGAGAGGAGGATTAAATGAATACTAGAAAAATTACAACAACAGCGATTTTCATTGCACTTACAACGTTTTTCACGATGGTAATCAAAATCCCAGTGTCACCTGCGATGGGTTATGTTAATCTTGGAGACTTCATTATATTATTATCCACTGTCGCATTTGGACCAGTTATAGGAATGATTGCCGCAGCATTCGGATCAAGCTTGGCGGATTTATTGCTTGGTTATGCGGCGTTTGCACCATTTACATTCGTAGTCAAAGGTTTGATGGCACTTGTAATGGGATTGTTCTTGAAGAAAATCAACAATCAAAAAACATCCACCGTTCTAATTGCTGGAATTATTTGCGAATTGGTGATGGTCGTGGGATATTACTTCACATCTGTAATTCTTTACGGAAACAAGACGGCAATCGCTACAATTCTTCCAAACTCAGTCCAAGCTGCTGTGAATTTTGTGATATTTGCACTTATTTGGAAGAGATTTTTGAAAATAACTGAATCTATATTGAAAGACTAGAGAGTATTTTATGAAGAAATTGCTAATACCATTTTCTTATTTGGCACAAATTATTGTATTAATCGGACTGATATTTTTTGATGGATTCGGTCAACAAGGTTTTGTTTTGTTGTGTTTGATTCCGTTCGCTATTTTGAATTTGGCTTTAAGAAATCAAATATCCAACAAAAATCTCAGATTATTGCATGTTATAATCAATGTTATATCAATTTTCGCGTTTGCGATTTTAATGATATTATCATTTGTTTTCCCAGTTTCAAACAAATAAATTATTCTACAAACCAAAAAACACAGCCTGTCACTAATAGTGATAAGCTGTGTTTTGTTTTCTATTGAATACTAAAAGTATAACATGAGCTAGAATAATTCCACACACTACATCGATAATGCTGTGTTGTTTTACAAGCATAGTGCTTATGCAAATTCCCACATCCCACAACAAGAATAATACTTTGAGCTTTCCGTTATTTTTCAATATTTTTCGAAACTGGTTGTCAATTATCACGGTTGTCGATACGTGAATGCTTGGACACACGTTATTTGGTGGGTCTATCTTGTGAATTCCCTTTATTATCCACGCACAAATATCATTTCCAGTGATATCAGTTACTCTGATGTCAAGTGCTGTCGGATATATCATATAAATTATCAGTGATATGAACATCACAGAAAACATCGGAATAATTATGTTGTACATATTATCGTATGATTTTCTCTTTAATAGATACACAAATGGTATAACTAGCATCAAAAACCACGATGAGTACATAAGTATCGCTGGTTTATAAAAAGGAATGTAGTCGTCTAGTTTCGAATATACTATGTGATAATTTCTATTGGGTATTTTTTCCATTGCAAAAAACCACACCAAATACACTGCGTAGACTTCAAGTATGAATTTGAGTGGGTTTTGATCGTAAATTCGTTTAATGTTTTTCATTTTAATAAAAGTTTCTTCTTTGATATCCTCTTGTAATAGCTATAATTGGCTTGTAGTCAGTGATTTGCGATAGGATTTTGCCTTTCACAATATCGACTATTTCCTTGTCTTCCATTTTTTCATCTATATCTACTCTTATGTCGAAAATCATCTCATCGCCTTCTTTTTTAGGACAAATCCTAAAATCGTTCAATATCCATTCGTCGTTTACATCGTCGATGATTTTTGCGACAATTTCGTGCAAGTTTTGAACTTTCGGATTGTTTACTGCCAACGGATCCATGTGAATAGTGGAGTACACGCCTTTTTGTTCTATCAAATCTCTTTCAATTCTATCAGCTAATGAGTGTAATTTGATGAATTCTTCGGAACTATCCACTTCCACATCCACAGTTATGAAGATGTGACCTGGACCGTAATCGTGAACTCTCAAATCGTGTGCCCCGTAAATCCCGTCGTATGATGTGATGAAATCGGTGATTTCACGTTCGAATTTTCTGGATGCACCCGTTCCCAAAAGTTTGTCCACAGTGTCAGTTATCATTTCAAATCCGTTTTTGATGATGATAACACCACCCAAAAGTCCGATGTATGCGTCGATATTAAGTCCTGTCAATTTGAATACTACTACAGAAATAAGTACTATGGATGTGGATATGCAGTCGCTTTTTGAATCCACAGATGTTGCCATCAACAAATCTGAGTCGATTTTCTTGGAAATTTTGTAGTAAAATTTGCTTAGCCAAAACTTCGCCACAATCGCTACTATTAGAACAATCAATGAATATATGTTGAATGTGATAATTTCCGGGTGAATAATCTTCTTGAATGATGCAACGACCAATTTCACCCCGATGTAAATAACCAAAATCGTAATCAATGACGAGAAGATGTACTCTAATCTTGAATGACCGTACGGATGTTTTTCATCGGCGGGTTTCGTGCTCATACTAAAGCTTAGAACCATCAGAATAATACTGAAACAATCCGATAAATTGTTGATAGCATCAGCCATTATCGCTATGGAATTAGTGAGTAATCCTATTATTAATTTAGTAGAAAACAAAAATAAGTTAATGAACAATCCCACAGCACTGCTCAAATTCCCGTATGATCTACGCGTAGTGAAGCTTTGCGTGTCCTCGTAATTTTTAACAAATTTTTGAATCAAAAAATCTATCATAAAATCCTTCCTTAAAATGTAATTATTTTATTATTATATCAGAGTTTATATCAAATGTTCACAATTAACAAAATATTTACAATCTAACCGTTTCTTTTAGAATAATCAACTTATCCCCAACATTAAGCGTAACATTTCCCGAAGGAACGATGATTTCGCCGTTCTTTGATTGAATCATAACCACAAGTTCAGAATCAATCATGTCGATATCCTTTAATTTCTTGCCATTCCAGTTGTTTTTGTCGCTAATTGTGATTTCAACCAAACCGTAACCTGTCGGGTCAAAATAAGATTTGCCGCCAATTATAACAGTGTCATCTGCACAAATCACAGTATCACCACGTGGAACTACAAGTTTGTTATCTCTTATAATTTTTGCAACAATTATATCGAAGTGAAGCCCAATCTCGCTAACCTTTTTTCCTACAAGTTCACTGTGCTCATTTATTTTAGTTTCGATAAAACCAACATCGCTTTTAGAACTGTAATAATTGAAAGTTTTAAGTACAGTATCGTCAGGATCAATCATATCGGTTTTCCTACAAATAATCGGGAAAAGGGAGCCTTGTATCAAACAAGACAACAGACAAATCACGAAAATTATGTGGAACAAATCCACAGATAACTTTGCGTTACTATTTATAACCATAATCGCAAACGCAATCGCAGCTGCACCTCTGAAACCCGCCGCAGAAATTACAATAAGCTGATTCTTCTTGTAGCCAAAAGGTTTCAAAAGCAGAATACTTGCCAATGGTCTTGCAATAATTGTGATAAAAACCATCACCAAGAAAGCCACAGGAACAGCCTTCACGATACTTTTAGGATCTGCCAAAAGTCCCAGCAAAAAGAACAAGCCAATCTGCATTATTCCCGAAAAACCGTCGAAGAAGAACACAACCTCTTTCTTTCTATAATATTCCAAATTCCCAATCATAATTCCCAGTACATACACTGACAAGAACGCATTTCCTCCCAAATTCTTGCTAATCGCAAAGGTTAGAAGTGCACAGGAAATAATCAGAACAGTGAACAGACCATCTTGTGAGAAATCTATCTTGAAAATCAATTTTTCGGTCAATTTCGCCATCAAAAAACCAATCAACAGCCCGACACCAACTTGAAGCAAAATTAGTTTGAACACGGAAGTCTTAGACCCTATCAAAATCGACAAAAAAATCATCGTCATAGTGTAAGCTGTCGGGTCGTTGGAACCACTTTCGATTTCAAGCATGGATGCAGTGGAGTATTTGAGATTCAAATTCTTGCTTCGTAAAATCGAACTCACTGAAGCAAAATCAGTGGAACCTACGACAGAACCCAAAAGCATGGATTCAACGAAACTGATTTTAAGTACAAAATAACAAAAAGCTCCCGTAAGAACAGACGTTAACACAACACCTGCACTTGCCATAATAACTCCCTGTGTTGTCACTGGTTTTGCCATTTTCAAATTTGTACCGAAACCACCGTAGAACATAATAATCAAAAGCGCAACACTTGAAAATTCGTCCACAAACCTGTAATTATTGAAATCTTTCCCGAAAAAATTAAACGATATTCCTAAAATAATAAACAATAGAAACGACGGAATACCATATCTATTTGAAAATTTAACAGCCAAAAGCGCCAACAAAAGCACAACTGCCACGATTAAAATATACATAAATCCTCCTTGGGAAATTGATGAATAAATTAATAACTAAATGTCAATTAACTATAGTATATCATAATCGGCAATAGATTATTTGTATAAAAAATCTATTAATTGTATGTCATTTATAGAAAATGACACAAATTTACCCTGAAAACAGCCCATTTATAAATTATTTCAATAAATAAAACTCAAATTTTCTGAAATTTTACGATATAATAAGTATATAGAATATTTTAGGAGGGATTACATAATGAAGAAATTCATTAAAGCTTTGACATTGTTTGCCATGATTTTAGTATTGGCAACTGGTTGCCAAAAAGCTGCTCCTGGAGCTGATAACAAAGGTCCTGGAACTGCAAAAGACGGTAACGAACAAAAAATTGAAACTGCAAGTATGAAACTTGTAAATGCTGTCAACAAGGGTGGATATGAACTTGTATCTACAGAAGATTTGAATTCATGGATTGACCAAAAGAAAGACATGGTTATAGTGGATACTATGCCAGCTAAATCTTTTGACAAAAACAGAATTCCTGGCGCTGTAAATGCAGAATTGCCTATGAAAGCAGACGAATTAAAACCAGAACAAAAAGAAGCTTTCTTGAAAGCTTTGGGCGAAGACAAGAACAAAACTGTTGTTGTATACTGTGGTTTTGTTGGTTGTGCTAGAAGTGATGTCGGCGCAATTATCGCAAAAGAAGCTGGATTTACAAATGTATATCGTCACCCAGGTGGAATTGTTGCTTGGATGGATGCAGGATATAAAATCGAAGGTTCTGCAGCAAAATAAGATATTTAATTGGGCAATATTTCATATATTGCCTAATTTTATGTAAAAATATATAAAGGGGGATGTTTTTTTGAAAAAAGCATTAAAGATTTTACTTTTATTGGTATTTGTGGTTAGTTTATCAGCATGTGCTAAGAATAACTCACAAGAAACTACTGAAACTAAGAAGGAAGAAACTGCAAAGGAAGAAACTAATAAGGTAGAAATCAAAAAAGAAGAAAAGAAGGAAGAAAACTTCGCAGAAAGAAAAGGAACTTTGACAACAAATGTTGATTTGTCAAAATACGATAAAGGCAAATCTGTAAAATTGTGGTTACCAATTCCACAAGATTCAGAATACCAAAAGATTTCTAACGTTAAGGTGGATTTGGATGAAGCTCACGCTAAACAACAACAAACTACTGACAAGTTAGGTAACAAGATTCTTTATGTTGAATGGGACAATGAAGCAACTGACCGTAAGGTTTCACTATCTTTTGATGCTGAACGTAAGGAAATAAAAAGAGGAGAACTTACTGAAAAAGAAGATCAAGCTAAAAAAGATGAACTTAAGGAATTCTTACAACCT
Organism: Finegoldia dalianensis; assembly: GCF_046255015.1. Taxonomy (NCBI): domain Bacteria; kingdom Bacillati; phylum Bacillota; class Tissierellia; order Tissierellales; family Peptoniphilaceae; genus Finegoldia; species Finegoldia dalianensis. The sequence continues at coordinate 213,518 of NZ_JBDLBQ010000002.1, read as the reverse complement.
CACAGCATGATGCCTGTTGATGGTAAAGTAAAAGAACTTGCTGACAAAATCACTGAAGGTAAGACTACTGATTTGGACAAAGTAAAAGCAATTTACGACTGGACTATCGCTAATATGAATCGTGACGAATCTGTAAAAGGTTGCGGTACTGGTGAAGTTGAAAAATTATTGGATATGCCACAAGGTAAATGTACTGATATCCACTCAGTTTTCGTAGCTTTATGTAGAGCAGCTGGCGTTCCTGCACGTGAAATCTTTGGTGTAAGAATGAGCAAAAAAGAATCTGATGATATGACTAAAGGTCAACACTGCTGGTCTGAATTCTACCTTCAAGGTCAAGGTTGGGTAAAAGCAGATCCAGGCGATGTTTTGAAAGCTGTTTTGAAACAAAAACTAGACAAATCTGATGAAAAAACAAAAGAACTTGCTGATTATTATTGGGGTGGAATGGATTCACTTCGTGTAGCATTGACTACAGGACGTGATCTTACTCTTGAACCAAAACAAGACGACAAACCACTTAATAACTTCGGTTATCCATACGCAGAAGTAGAAGGTAAAGCTCTTGATTACTACAATCCAGCAGATTTTGAATACAACATCAAATTTGAAGAAGCAAAATAAATTATAAATTTAAGTAAGAAAATCGGCTCTTAATGAGTCGATTTTTTGTTTGTAACGTAAAAAACCGGTAAATCTTACATGAGACTTACCGGTTTGTTGGTTTAATTTTAGGAAATGATATATGAAATTAAGGTTATCTGTTTAAGTTAGTGAGGATGGCGTTCAGCTTTTCAATGGAGATTTTGATATCTTCTAATCTGGATTCAACTCTGATTAGAAGAAATGCTGTCACTGAAATGGGAAAGCCGACGTTACCGACAAAACTTAAGAATTCGTCCATTTGTTATCCTTATTGTATATTCATTGGTTTCTTATCTACAGTTACGATATCTGCTGATATTTTCTTGTTGTAGATATCTTTTTTGCCAGTGAATGTTTTTGCTTCTAAGATTTTGTCCATTATTGTGCTGATTTCTTGTTCAGTTTTCGCACGGTCATAGTTAGTTAAATTGATGGTCATTGTTTCATTTGAATCATTGCCTATTTTGATTTGTAAATATTCTTGCATTTAAATACCTCCTAAAGTTCTGTTTCTTCTACTACATACGCATGTTTTTCATCAGAATCTACTAATGAATTGATTGCATACGCTGCACTTTTCAAGTTTTCGTTAGTAACTGTTGATGATAAATTACTGAAAGTTTTGGAACTTTTCTTTTGTGTTCCATTTACATCATTTACTGAAGTGATTTTTAATTTTTTCATTTTCACTCCCCCTTTCATTTATACATACATTTGTTGGTGTGATTTTACTATTCTGATTTGAAAAATTTGGGTATAATGTAATTAACACAAGAAAGGTTGTGAAATTTATGAAAAGGTTATTAAAAATTTTACTTACGATTGTAATCGTCTACTTAATTGTTGGATGGACTGTTAATCATCCAGTTCAATATTTTTGTGGAAAACACAGGCTGTATTCTTTCATGGAACAACAAGGAACTAATAAAGATAATATTTTGAAGATTTCATCAAGCTATAATTATAAAACTGGGGATTATGATTTTGATGTGATTTTTAAGGATGATCCATTGGTTGAATATAATTATAGTTATCATTTGACTAGTTTTAGATTGTCTAATTTGACGCATTTGTTTGAAGATACGAACAAAATTAGTGTTTCTATTTACGAATACGCTACAGGAAGTCCAATTGGTAACACTTATTTTAAAAAGGCAAAATACATGAAATACACTGATGGATGGTATTAAGAGGTGAATATGAAAAATAAATTATACAAATTTATCAAAATAGTGATCTGTATTTTCGTGATTTACAATGTTGTGTGGTGGGTTGTTGATCATCCAATTCAAAACCATTTCGCAAACAAAAAACTTGACCAAGTCCTCGCTTTACAAGGAACCGACAGATCCAACATCAAATCAATAGAACAATATAATTATGCAAGTAAGAACACTACATGTTTTACGATATATTTCAAAGATGATCCCAATACACAATATGAGTATCGTTATTTCTTGTACTCAAATGTTTATTTGAATCCTAGAAAAAATAACTACAACAAGATGTTTTGTTTTGCTTATGATAAAAAATTAGAAAAAGAAAAAAACATGATAGACAATCACAACTACCTTGCAAGAAAGCCGTTTGCTGATTATATTAAGTATCAAAAATGTCTAAACACTTGGAAATAATTCTCCACAAAACAAAAGCTCATCTAATAAGATGAGCTTGTTGCTTTTATAAATTGTATTAACGCGACCACTGCTGATAGGATGATTGCTATGTTGTAATCTAATTCGAAAATATTTTTGGCAAATACCGCCATTAATATTGCAAATACTGAAAGATTCACGAACAGCACGTATTCTAGCTTGGATGTTTTGTGCTTGATGATTTTGTAAGTCAAATACACAAACATTACTACCAACACTGCCATTACCACAGGCATTACTACGTTCATGTTGACTTGTTGTTCGAACATCATGTTTTTGTACATTACGTGACGTTGCATTCCCATTTTGTGTTTGGTGAAGTAATGCACGATAAATATCGCAAGCAATGCTATGATTTGAATTATCGATAAAATTCTTCTAAATATTTTCATTTATTTTGTTGCTCTGTCGTTTGGCAACTTATCAACTGTTGTGAATTGTACGTCCTTGTCTTTTGGATCTCCAACTTGTACTGGAAGTTCCTTGTGCATTTGCCATTCGTTCCAACCACCGTCAAATATTGTTGGATTTAATCCGTTTTCAAACGCCATAAACCATGGCAATGTTGCTCTCCAACCAGTTCCACAGTAGAACGACATTTCTTTGTCTGTAGATATTCCTTGTTCTTCCCACATTTTCTTAACTTCGTCGAATGATTTGTAAGTTCCATCTGGGTTTGTGTAGAAAGACATATCTGAATTGTCCTTTCCTGATTTTCCCCACAATGCTCCTTTTGGTTCTCCTGCTTTTGGAATGTAAGAATATCCTGATTCAATTCCCTTCCATTCTTTTTCACTTCTAATAGAAATTAATTGGAAATTCTTGTCGTTTTCAAGTTTGTCTTTTGCTTGATCCAAAGAAATCAAATATTCTGGATGAGCTGGGATTTTTGTTCCAAAATCAGTTGCTGCGACTGGTTTGTTTTCAGTAGTTTCTGTTTCAAATCCTTTATCTTTCCAAGCTTTAATTCCACCGTTTAAAATCTTAACGTGTTCAACACCTGCATACATATATGTGAATGCTACTCTTGTTGCCCCAGTGTCTGGACCGTAAACTATAACTGTCTTATCCTTTGTAATTCCTTGTGATAACAATGCTTTTTCGATTTCTTCAGGTTTTCTCAAATTCCACACTGGACCAACTTCGACAGAATCTGTGTTAACGTGGATTGCTCCTTTGATGTGTCCGTTACCTTTTAAATAATCTGGGCTGTCCTTAGCTTCTCCCCAAGTTGCTTCAACTAATACGTAATCTTTTACATCGCTTTTTCCGTCGATTACATCCTTTACATATTGTGGATCAACAAAGATTTCTCTGTCAACTTCTTTCTTTGAAGCTTCTTCCTTCTTTTCTTCTTGTTTTTCTTCTGATTTTTTTTCAGTCTTTTGTTCTGACTTTTCTTCTTGTTTAGTGTTATCTTTGTCGTCGTTTTTAGCACATGAAGTGAAAGCCATGCTCACAACACCAACTAATAGCAATAATTTGTATAATTTTTTCATAATTCCTCCTCGAATTAATTTTTAGCATATATATTATATCACACCACACTCAAATCATTTATTGATTTTTTCTATAAATTAAAAAATGGTATAATATAATCAAATAAGCAGGTGATTTAATGACACAGAAATCTGAAAGTTTACAAATAATGTTCATACTAACACTAATCGGAGGATTCTTGGATAGCTATAGCTACGTAACCCGTGGTGGAGTTTTCGCGTTCGCACAAACAGGAAACCTCGTACTACTCTCGATTAATATTTGCTACGGGAATTTGGACAAAATAGTGCGCTACGTTATGCCGATTATCGCATTCATTTTGGGGACAACTCTGGTTAGAATATTTGAGAAAAAGCACAAATACATGAAAATCGTACATTGGAGACAAGTTATAATAGTTTTTGAAGGAATAATCCTCGCATTAGTTGGATTTATCCCAGAAAATTTGAACAAATTAGCATGTCTTCTCATATCATTCGTATGTGCAATGCAAATCGAAGCGTTTCGAAGATTCAACGGAGTGGATTTGATGACGACAATGTGCACTGGAAATTTGAAAAAAGCAACCGACAGATTCATCGACTACCTCTACACAAAAGATAATAACCTACTCAAAGCATCATTTACGACATATTCTGCAATCTTGATATTCATACTAGGTTGTATAATCGGAACACTAACATCAATTGTCTACTCAACAAAATCAATACTCATACTTCCTGTCATAATACTCATCGCATTCATCATAATGCACGAAACAGAAAGGAACAAATAATGAAACAAATGAAAAACCCAAATGAAACAAATGGATACGTAATGCTTTACACAATGCAAGACAAAAGATCACTAGACGTATTGAAAAAAGAAAAAAGATTCATAAACAAATTGGAATACGCAAGTGAACATTTGGGAGACATCTATGAGTTTTTCAGAGAAAAATACACCTATTTTGTCAAACAAGCAGAACAAATCGTCCCAAAACCTGACGATGTAAAACTACCGATTTGGTGCTCAGTCAGTAACAAAAACTGCATGAAACCAGACGAAAACTCCGTAGCATATTGCCTCAAAGTACCCGCAGAAAAGGTCGTCTATCTAGATGGAGCAAAATGGGACTACGTCCTCAACAACCACTACGTACCATTAAATGAAGACGATTTGAAAAAATACTACAAATATTTAAAAGATAACAAAATGCCTAACCCGTTTCTAATAGGCTCCGAAGATTACAGATACCTCTATCCCGAAGAATACAAAAAAATATATCAAAGCTACAAACGAATCTTCGATATCGATGAATGGAACATCTTCGCAGTCCAAGGAAACATCTGGGAAATCACAGAAGACATGATAGTCAAAGTATACTACCATGACGACCCAATAGATATATCAGAAGAAAATTTAATAGATTATTTGTAAAAATCTTAGACAATTTGATACAAAATTAATTCCTTATATAAGGAATTATTAAAATATTAACTTGAATATTTAAGAAGTATTTAATAAGTAAATGAAGTTAAGTCTATGCTCTATAAAAATAATTCGTAGAAATTTAAAAATATAATTGTACTTAATTATATTAAAACAAGTACAAATTATATAATAAAATATCTTTATCAACAGAGCTTGTAAGTTTTTACAAGCTCTGTCTTTCAGTAAATATTAATTTCAGAATAAATAATAATCTTTAAATATCTAATTCAGATATTTTGATATTAAATTTATCTTTTAAATTATTTAAAAATTCATCTACAATATCATTATAAAGTTCTTTAATTTGTTTTATTTCTTCTGTTTTTTTATTTCCGATATAAGAAAATTCTTTATCATTATTTATGAACAAATCATTGTACATTTTCTGTAAAATTTTAACTTTTTCGCAGAAATTATCATCAAATCCTAGTTCCTCTGCACTTATATCATCAATAATATAATCATTACCATCTAATTCTTGAATAGGGTAAGATCCCCATTCTAATCCTATACTTATCGTCCTCATATAATTATCCTTTCTATTTTGGATTTGCTCCTACTATAAAGCATCTCTAGTATTTTTAAAGAATCCACTATTTCCTGAACCAATTATATAACACCTCTAAGGATTTTTGGAATATATGGCTCAAGACATATAAGTTCTGTAGTACTTTTAAATCTTTTAAAAACTGAATTTTATATAATGATTTTATTTTTTCAAAATCCAATTTATAAACAAAAATAATCTATATAGATAACAAAAAAGCAGTTAATCCTTATTGCTAAGAATATCATACGGAGAAAATTCAAGTTGTTTCAAATCGAAGAAACCCGGCCAAAATTTGACCTCCGAACGTAGTGAGCTTCAAATTTTAGGGTTTCGAGATTTAGAAATAACAAATTTTTGTAGTCTAGATATTCGTGCAATATGCTTAATCTGCGTGAAACTTACCTATGTTAACAAAGCAATTATTCACCTACCTAAGCAACAAAAAAACAGCTAAGCATATTCGTGCAATATGCTTAACTGCGTGAGTTTTCCTATCTAAGTAAATCAATAACTTACTTCTTTTCTCTTTTTTTAAAAAACACAAAAAATGCACCAGTAATTATTATTAAACAAGCTATGCTTATTAAAATATGCTCGTTGTCTATGCCTGCTTTTGGCAAAGTTTGTGTACTTGCCAAAATTATGTTATTTTCTGTTTGACCATAGCTTATGTCATATCCGATATGCATCAGAAACGTCATCACTACTACCACATATATCGTTAATTTCTTTTTCATATTCTCCCCCCATTACCCTCACACTTATTATATATTTTATATTATTATTTTTCAATATAAAATATTTTTTTAACTAGCACATTTTTGTAGGGTCGACGTATTCGTCAAATTCTTCTTCTGTTAGAATTTCCAAATCAAGGGAAGCTTGTTTAAGTGTTGTGTTGTTTTTGTGTGCATATTTTGCGATTGTACTAGCTTTGTCGTAGCCAATTTTTGTATTAAGGGCTGTGACTAGCATCAACGAATTGTTCAAATAATAATCGATGACTTCTCTGTTTGCTTTGAGTCCTCTTAGACAATTATCTGTAAAAGATTTTGTAGCATCTTTTATTAGTCGTACTGATTGCAACGCGTTATATATAATCACAGGCATATACACATTTAGTTCGTAATTTCCTTGGCTTGCTGCGACTTGAATTGTCGTGTTATTGCCCATTATTTGTACACAAACCATAGTCAATGCTTCTGCTTGTGTTGGATTTACTTTGCCAGGCATGATTGATGAGCCCGGTTCATTTGCTGGAATTGATAATTCGCCGATTCCACATCTTGGGCCACTCGCCAAAAATCTCACATCATTTGCAATTTTCATCAAATTATTAGCAAGGGCTGTGATTGCTCCATGAGTATAGCTTATTGCATCTTTTGATGTAAGCGCGTGGAATTTGTTTTCTGCAGTGACGAATTCTCCTTTTGTTTGGGCATTTATTTCATCTACTACCATTTGGTCGAATCCTTTAACTGCGTTGAGTCCTGTTCCAACGGCTGTAGCTCCAATTGCAAGTTCGTTTAACGCTTTACTTGCTTCAATAATGTGTTGTTTGCCTTTTCTAATCATGAAAAGCCATCCCGATATTTCTTGTGACAATCTTAGTGGCACTGCATCTTGCAAATGTGTACGTCCGATTTTGATGATATCTTTGTTTTCTTCCATCAATGTTTCCAAGACTTTTTCAGTGTTTTCAAGCTCTTCGATCAATTCTGAATCGATCATGTGTTTTAGTGCAATGTGGATTGCAGATGGGAATGTGTCGTTTGAGCTTTGGGATTTGTTCACATCATCGTTAGGGTGAATTATGTTTTCTCCATATTTAAGGTTAGCAATGTGTGCGATAACTTCATTCACATTCATGTTGGATTGCGTTCCAGATCCTGTTTGCCACACAGCAAGTGGAAATTCGCTGTCATGTTTGTGATCCAAGATTTCATCACATGCACCCACAATCAAATCCTTCTTTTCGTCTGTAAGTTTTCCCAATTTGTTATTAGAAATCGCACACGCTTTTTTTAATCTTGTTAGCGCTTTGATGACTTCAAGTGGCATTTTTTCTGTTCCAATTTTAAAATTGTTGAAACTTCTTTGAGTTTGTGCTCCCCACAAAACATCGTCACTTACTTCGATTTCACCGATAGAATCCTTTTCAATTCTCATTTTTTCCTCCAATTATAATTCAAAATTTATTTGTTCTCTATTATTAATCAAACTTTTGTATCCCAAATAAAGCGACAAAAAACTTGCAATGTTGACACTAGCGCAGATGGCTATCATCACAGAAATCTGATAAATTATCGCAGTGTTTGGACTAACTCCGGATAGGATTTGTCCTGTCATCATTCCAGGAAGACTTATAATTCCCATCGCAATCATACTGTTCAAATTAGGTAGTATCGCCATTTCTACTGATTGATTCACAATCGGAATGAGTGCTGTGTCTGCACTTACTCCCAAATTAATTAGCGTTGTGATTTTATTTTTGTTTAGTTTAAGATTTTCGTTTAAGTAATTTACTCCCAAATTCACAGCCGTCATTGTGTTTCCGAAAAGCATTCCCGATATTGGAATCGCATATTGTGCATCGAAAATCGGTTTTCTGATGACAAAACCTACGTAGAAACACTCTACCAGTAATCCCGAAAATAATATACTAAGCCCAATTATCACCTTGAATTTGTCAGATAAATGATTTCCTTTGAAAACTTTTAAACTGCTGAATGTCGCCATTACCAATATGTAAATTATTACAAATAAATTGTTGTTCGCATTTATCACATAAGTTAGGATGAAACCTGCGATTATAAGTTGCACAGTCATACGAACACTTGCTACAACTAGCATTTTTGTTTTGTTGATACGACACTTCTTCATTACGAATAACACAACTAACAAAAGCAAATAAATCAGAACGAACCTAGTCCATGGTATTTTAATTATTCCCATTTTATTCTCCCAAATCGATTATTTTATCTGCAAATTCGTCGACCAATTGTCTAGCGTGACTCACAACTACAAGTGTGATGTCGTTGTGTTTGCAATAATCCACGATATTTTTCATCATATCAAACGCAGTCTTATTATCCAACGCACTTGTCGGCTCATCCAATAACAAAACCTCAGGATCTAAGCTAAGAGCAATAGCCAAGAATACCCTTTGCTTTTCTCCTCCGGAAAGTTTCTCAACATTGAGGTTCAAATCGACATCGAAATTAGTGATTTTCAAAAACTTAGTGATCTCATCGTCAGTTAATTCTTCTAAATCGCGTAGCTTGTAAAACTCATGGAAATTCTCTCTTATAGTCATATCAAACAAGAAATTTTCCTGGGAAGTCATTATGATGTTTCTTCTCAATTCAACAGGTTTGATATTCAAAATATTTTCATCTTTGTAGAAAATTCTGCCCGATTTCATTTGTAATGTGTTGTTGATAAGTTTGAGAAGAGTGGATTTGCCGCTTCCACTCTTACCCACAACGAAAACTACTTCGTTTTTATCTATAGTAAAATCATCGTACTCTTTGATGAATTTAACATTTTCAAATCTCAAAATTTCCATTTAAAATTCCAGTTGTTCCTTGAGTGACGCCTTGAATTTTTTGAGAATTTTCTTCTCCATTCTGCTGACAGTCATTTGTGAAATATCCAATTCCTCTGCAATCACGATTTGTGTTTTCTTATCGATATATCTTCCAAGAAGAATTTTCTTTTCAACTTCGTTCAAATCCTCCATGCATCTGTTAATCAAGTCTCTGTTTTCAAACTGCAACATGTCCTTGTCTTCTTCTCCAATCAAATCGCTAAGATTAGTGTCCCTGTCGTCACTTGACTGATCGATCGATTGATCCAATGATTGAGGAGCGTACACCTTCGCACCTTCCAACACTTCCAAAACTTCTTCGTTGGATATCGACAAGTAATCTGCGATGTCTTCAACTGTTGGAGATTTTTGCATAGTTTGTGCAAGGTGAATCTTGGCGTTGGCAACTTTTTTGTTGAGTTCTTGAATTCTGCGTGGAACTCTGATGACCCAGCCTTTGTCTCTGAAATATTTCTTGATTTCTCCGACTATTGTAGGGGTTGCATAGGAGGAGAATTCGTAGCCTTTTGATGGATCGTAACGGTCAATCGCAAGGATTAGTCCAATACATGCAACTTGGTACAAATCATCGTATTCGATTCCCCTTCCTGTGTATTTTTTAGCCAATATTTCAGCGATATACAGGTTTTTTTCAACGAGAGTATCCCTTGTTTTCTTGTCTCGTGTTTCTTGGAATTTCAAGAATAATTCTTTAATATTCTCCTGTTCTTCTTTTTTGATTGATTTATTAGCCATATTATTATTTCCTATTCTTGATAACTTTTATCTCACTTCCATTGATTTCGTATTCATCCATTAAAGATTGGATAATCATTTCCGATATTTTATCTTTTTCGTTGTTTTCACGTGGATTAAATCCGTCTAATTTGAAGATTAGTGTTAAAGATTCATCATCAATAGTCATCGTACAGTCGATGATTTCGGATCTGTTTCTTTGTAAATTCAAGCACTCACTCGCGCACAATTTGATATCTTCAATATCGTCCACTGAAAATCCACACTTCATCGCAATGAAAGATGATGAAAGTCTTATAAGAGATACATTTTCTTTTTCATTTTGAAAACTTAATCTGAATTCTTCCATTATATCTCCTTTATTACGAAAATCTTGTCCATTTCTGTTATCGTGAACACTTTATTGACATGTTTTTTGATATTGTCAATGTAGATTTTGTGGTTATTATCTCTTAGCTCGTTGTACACTTTTATCAAAGCACCAAGTCCTGTTGAATCTATAAATGAAAGATCTGTCGCATCAATTCTGATGTCTTTTTGATTTTTCTTGTATTCTTCCAATAAATCATCTCTGAATTCGTCGCAAGTGTTGATGTCCAAATCACCTTGGATTCTTACAATTATTTCGTCTTTTGTGACTATATCGTAGTTTAATTGCATAATTTTCTCCTTATTCTTCAAAATACTTAGCTACAGCTACTATCGCATCTTCGCCCTTATCTGTATTTTTCAATAATACACCAGATGTTGATCTTGAAAGTGTAGATATTCCTTCGGCTTTAATTCTGATAACCTCAGCTTTTTTGCTAATCAAAAGTATCTCATCTTCGTTTTTCAATGCCTTTGCACAAGCTACATCTCCGGTTTTCTTGGCAATCTTGTAAGTTCTAATTCCCTTTCCACCTCTGTTTTGAGTAGTGTAGTTGGATAATTCAGTCTTCTTACCGTAACCATTTTCACTGATAACTGCCAAGAATTCATTGTCTTTTACCAAATCAAATGAAATAACTTCATCGTCTTTGTTAAGCGTTATAGCCTTTACTCCAATAGCGTTTCTGGATAAATCTCTCAATTGATCCACATTAAATTGCAAACTCATTCCTTTTTTAGTGACGATAATTACATTCTCATTTTTTTCGACAAGTTTAACATCGATAAGTTCGTCACCTTCGTCAAATTTGATAGCAATTATACCAGTTTTTCTAATATTTTCGTACAAATCCAACGAAGTCTTCTTCACTTTACCATTTTTAGTGATAAATATTATAAATTGATCGTCTTCTTTGTCCTTATCCAACGCCAATACTTGTGTAACACTTTCATCGGCATCGATTTGGATTAGGTTAATGATGTTGGATCCTCTAGCAGTACGACTTGCTTCTGGAACTTCGTAAGCTTTTAGTGAATAAACTTTTCCCTTATTAGTGAAGAACAACAAATCTTGATGAGTTGTAGTTGCGAACATATCTTTGATGAAATCTCCATCTTTCATTCCCATTGCATTAACACCACGTCCACCTCTGTGTTGAACTTTGTATGCATCTGTGGAAATTCGTTTGATGTAGCCTTTGTTAGTGATAGTAATAAACATGTCTTCTTCTTCTAGAAGTTCCATATCTTCAAAATCACCGTCATCTCTTAGAATTTTAGTTCTTCTATCGTCTGAATATTTTGTTTTAATTTCTGATAATTCGTCTTTGATGATTTCCAATAACATGTGTCTGTTATTCAAAATTTCTGTCAATTGTTCAATCAATGCGCTCAATTCGTCAAATTCATTTTGTAGTTTTTCTTTTTCCAAACCTTGCAATCTTTTAAGTCTCATATCCAAGATTGCTTGGGCTTGAATTTCTGAAAAACCAAATCTTTGCATCAATTTTTCAAGCGCATCATCATAACTTGTTCTGATAATGTGAATAATTTCATCGATATTGTCGATTGCTTTCAACAATCCTTCCACTATGTGAATTCTAGCCTTCGCCTTGTTCAAATCGAATTGCGTTCTTCTTCTAACTACAATTTCTTGGTGAACAAGATAGTGGTCGATCAATTGTTTCAAATTCAAAACTTTTGGAACGCCATTTACAAGTGCAAGGTTGATTATCCCGAATGTAGTTTGCATTTGAGTGTATTTGTACAAGTTATTAAGCACGATATTTGGATTGGCATCTCTTTTTGTTTCGATGACAATTCTCATACCTTTTCTGTCCGATTCATCTCTCAAATCGCTAATACCTTCTAATTTCTTTTGTTTTACAAGGTCTGCGATTTTTTTGATTAAATTGGATTTGTTAACTTGGTAAGGAATTTCTGTGACGATTATTTTGTATCTTCCCTTTGATTCCTCAATCCTAGCTTCTGCTCTTAGTTTGACTTTTCCACGTCCTGTTGTGTATGCATTTTTGACTTCTTCAAGTCCCATGATGTTTCCACCTGTTGGAAAATCAGGAGCCTTGATGTGTTTCATCAATTCTTCTATTGTAATATTTGGATTGTCGATTGATGCGATTAATGCATCTATAGTTTCACCTAAGTTGTGTGGAGCCATATTTGTCGCCATACCAACAGCGATACCACTGGATCCATTTACGATTAAGTTAGGAAATCTAGATGGAAGTACAACTGGTTCTTGTTCTTCACCGTCATAGTTGTCTTGGAAATCAACAGTATCTTTGTTGATGTCACGCAACATTTCAAGTGATAGTTTTGCCATACGTAACTCCGTATAACGAGGTGCGGCAGCTCCGTCACCGTCAATTGAACCGAAGTTACCTTGGCCATCTACAAGTGGATATCTCATGTTGAAATCTTGTGCAAGTCTTACAACTGCATCGTAAATTGCGTTGTCACCGTGAGGGTGATACTTACCCATTACTTCCCCTACAAGTCTTGCAGACTTGGAGTATTTTCTATCTGGGAACAACCCTTGTTGTTGCATTCCGTAAATTATACGTCTGTGAACAGGTTTCAATCCGTCTCTTACATCTGGAAGTGCACGTGATACAATTACACTCATAGAATAATCCAAATATGCACTTTCCATTTCTTTTTTCAAATCAGCTTCTTTTATATTGAGTTTTCTTTCTGTCATATTATTCTCCTAAGCGTCAATGTTTTGTGCATAAACAGCATTTTGTTCTATAAATTCTCTTCTTGGTTCAACATTGTCTCCCATCAAAACATCGAATGTGTTGTCGAGTTCGTTTTCGTCTTCTCCGTCGATTTCGACTTTGATTAGGATTCTGTGTTCAGGATTCATTGTAGTATCCCACAATTGTTCTGCGTTCATTTCACCAAGACCTTTGTATCTTTGAACTTTGATGTTACTTCTTTCGCCGTATTTTTCAAAAGCTTCTTCCAATTCTTTTTCTGTGTAGCAATATTCCATTACTTTAACACCTTTGATAATTCCGTAAAGTGGTGGTTGTGCGATGTACACGTGACCTTTTTCCACTAATGGCTTCATAAATCTGTACAAGAATGTAAGTAAAAGTGTTCTAATGTGCGCTCCATCGACATCGGCATCTGTCATTATTACGATTTTACCGTAGCGAAGTTTGCTGATGTCAAAATTCTTGCCAATTCCAGTTCCAAATGCAGTAATCATAGCTTTGATTTCGTTTGAATTTAAAACTCTTTCAAGGTGAGCTTTTTCTACATTCAAGATTTTACCTCTCAATGGCAAAATAGCTTGGAATTTGTTGTCCCTGCCACCTTTGGCAGAACCACCGGCAGAATCCCCTTCGACAAGGAAGATTTCGTTGTGTTCGATGTCTGAGCTTTGGCAGTCAGCAAGTTTTCCTGGAAGTGTAGTATTGTCAAGCACCGATTTTTTACGAACCAAATCCCTTGCACGTCTGGCGGCAAGTCTTGCTTTTTGTGATGCCAATGCTTTTTGTATAATTGTCTTGACGATTTTTGGATTTTCCTCAAAATAAAAACTCAAATGTTCGTACACAACGCTGTCCACAACAGTTCTAGCTTCGGAGTTACCCAATTTTCCTTTTGTTTGTCCTTCAAATTGTGGGTTGTTAAGTTTTACTGAAACAACAGCAGTGATACCTTCTCTGACATCATCACCAGATAAGTTATCGTCTTTTTCTTTTAATATGTTTTTATTTCTTGCATAATCGTTAAGAGCACGAGTAAGTGCAGATTTGAATCCTACAACATGTGTTCCACCGTCAACTGTTTTAATGTTATTAGTAAATGAAACTATAGTTTCGTTATAGCTTTCAGTGTATTGCATAGCTATTTCCACTTTAGTAGTTTCTTTTTCTCCTTCGATATACATAACTTCGTGATCCAAAGGCTTTTTGGATTTGTTGATGTATTCTACAAATGATTTGATACCACCTTCGTAGTGGAACAATTCCTTGTAGCCTTCTCTTTCATCAGCAAATTCTATCTTCACGCCCTTATTCAAAAACGCCATTTCTCTGAATCTTTTTGCAAGAACATTTTTGTCGAAATTCAAAGTTTCAAAAATCGTATTGTCCGGCATAAATTCAATTGTTGTTCCAGTTCCTCTGACATTTTCTTTTATAACAGTAAGTTCTGTAACAGTTTTTCCTTTTTCAAATCTTTGTTCGTACATTTTGCCGTCTCTTTTGACTCTGGCAATAAGATATGTACTTAAAGCATTAACACAGCTTACACCAACCCCGTGAAGACCACCTGAGTATTGGTAAGCGTCGTTTGAAAATTTACCACCCGCATGAAGCACTGTAAGTACAGTTTCAAGCGTTGATTTGCCTGTTTTTGGGTGTGTTTCAACCGGAATACCAGAACCATCATCTTCTACAATAACTGAATTGTCCTTTTTTATAGTAACCTTAATCAAATCACACACACCAGCCAACGCCTCATCAATTGAGTTGTCGACTACTTCGTACACCAAATGGTGTAGACCTTTTTCATCAGTAGAACCGATGTACATCCCTGGTCTTACACGAACCGGTTCCAATCCTTCTAATACTGTAATCTGATCTGCAGTATATTCTCTATTTTTCTTCATTATATTCCTTTCATAAAGTTATTCATCAAATAATTCCCACTGATATTTGACTTGTAAACTCCTCTATTAGTTATGACTATAGACCTTATAGTAATGTCCTCATCTTCATTCACAAATTCTACGTTTTTCGTATAATCCAAATCATTTTTATCAAAATCTTTGAAGAATTTGTCCGAGACATTAACTACTGCTATAATCTCATTTTCATCAATTAATGTGTTGTTGCCAATATCCAAATACATATCATTCACCTATTTTTATCGTGTACAACCCTTCCGGAGCTCTTTCTGAAGTCGTCAGAAAAGCTTGAAAATCCTTGATATATCTGATGATGTAGTTGATTCTGTAATCGTCAAGTTCACTGAACACATCATCTAATAAAATAATTGGCAATCTATCATTATAAAATCTACTCAAATCCAATTGTGCAAGCTTCATCGATAAAATAGCAGTTCTCACCTGAGCTTGAGATGCAAAAAACTTAGCCGATTTGTCGTTGATTAAAATATCCAAATCATCACGATGGATACCTAAATTAGTTTGCTTATTTTCCAAATCCTTATCCAAAATATCTACCAAACTCTTGTAATAAGTATTCTTCTGATTAGTCATATCCTCTACATATTCTATCGAAAAATTATTTTCCATGTCCAGCTTATCATTCTCATCACTCAAATTTGAGCACACGTTTTTTGCGATAAGATGAAGCCTTTCGACATAACTTTTTCTCTTGTGCATAATATATGAGCCCGTGTCTGCCAATTGAATATTCAAAGCCTTTAACTGTTCATTAAAATACGAATTGTACCTGTGGTTTTTGATGAGCTTATTTCTCTCATCCAACACTTGATTGTACTGTTTCAAAACAGTCCTGTAATAGTTATCCACACCACTTATGGACTCATCTAAGAATTTTCTTCTCAAAGATTTCGATTCTTTTACTATCTTCAAATCATCTGGCTTAAAAACAATACACTCAAAATACTCATTGTATTCTTTAATAGTATTCACAAAAGCTTCATTCACATTTAGTATCTTTTCGTTACTTTTAATAGTAATATCTATCTTATCCTCAAAACCATCATCGTAGACATCCATTACAATACGAGCCTCATCTTCACCGAATTTAATCAAGTGAGAATTGGTGTTGGTTTTGAAACTTTTTCCCTTCAAAGCTACATTAATAGCTTCCAAAATATTAGTCTTACCCGAGGCATTTCTGCCTACAATCAGATTCAGACCATCACAAAAATCCAATTCTATTTCACAGAAATTCCTGTAATTATATAATTTTAATTTTTGAACGATCATTATTCGACTACGTATTTCTCTCCTTCAAATTCCACTACATCTCCTGGATAAAGCTTCTTGCCGCGTCTTGTTTCAACCTCGTCATTTACCTTAACCATGGATTCTTTAATAAGTTCTTTCGCCATGCCACCAGTTTGTGCGATGGATGCGAATTTTAGAAACTGTTCCAATTTTATAAATTCAGACTCAATTTTAACACTAATCATTATTACCTCCTGCAAGTTTTACCGGAAGGACAAGATAAGTGTAATTGGTATCGTTCAATGGCTTAAACACCATCGGTCTTAGACTTCCACTCATATTCAAAGTAATATCGTCATCGTCGATAACCTTCAAGCCATCTAACAAATACTTAGCATTAAAAGCAATCTTCAAATCTTCTCCACCGATTTCGCACTTCACATACTCATCGACCTTACCAATATCAGTATTAGATGAAATATGCAATTCATTTCCAGAAAAATCAAGCTTAACCAAGTTTGCCTTGTCTTCTTTTGCCATCAAAGACGCTCTTTCCAACGCCATTTGCAAAGCTCTCTTTTCTATAGTAACGACAGTCGAAAAATCTTGTTTCATAACTTGATTGTAGTCGATATATTGACCATCGATTAATCTAGAATAAACATCAGTGTTTTCCAATTTGAAAATAATATTTCCAGTAATAATGTTAAGAGTTATTTCCCCTTCTTCCAAAATCTTGTAAACTTCATTCAAAGCTCTCGCTGGAACAATAGCCTTCATTTCAAACTCACTCACATTACTCATACAATCAAGTGAAACTCTGTAACCATCTAAGGCCACAAATTCAATCCTATCGTTCATAATATTGAACAAAACACCTGTCAAATCTGGTCTTGTTTGGTCCATACTTGTAGCAAATGATGTTTTTCTGATGGAATCTCTAAGTTCAGATTGTTCCAAAGTCAATTTAACATCCTTATCTATATAAGGAAGAGATGGAAATTCGTTTGAATCTTGACCTTGAATGTTGAATTCCGTAGACAAACATTTAATGTTGATATTATTATCGTCCACTTCAATATAAATATCGTCGTCAGGAAGCTTTCTAATGATATTTCCTATCATTGATGAGTTAATTACAATTTGACCTTTTTCGTAGATTTCACAATTTGCTCTAGTATCCACAATAAGTTCCAAATCCGTAGCAACAAGTCTAAGACAATTTTCTTCTGCGATGAACAAAATTCCTTCTAATATCTGAATAGTCGTTCTAGATGACACCGCTTTTTGCGCAATATTGATATGTTTAAGTAATTCTTTTTGCGATATTTTTAATTTCATATTTTACCTTTCGTTTATACAAATAATAATAATAGTTAGTAATAGTAGTAGTAGGGCTGTTTGTATTGTGGATAACTCTAGTTTGTTTGTAATTTGTGGTGTTTTATATATTGATAACGATGTGTATATAATTGGCACAAGCTGTGCGATTATCAACATTATCAACTTTTTACAATTTTAGTTTATCACTTTAAAGTTATCAACAACTTATCCACATAGTTATTAATATTAAATTGTGGATAGAAAACTCTAAAATAAACTTATCCACAATCATAAAGTTTAATAAATTAAGAATTTTGAATGTAGTTGATTAGGTTATCAATTTCTTCATCAAATTCTGAACTTTTTTTGATATCATTCTCAATTTTCTTGATTCCATGCATTACTGTTGAGTGATCTTTGCCAAAACTTGAAGCAATACTAACCAAAGAAATATCCAACAATTTTCTGGACACATACATTGCTATTTGCCTTGGATATGCGATTTGTTTGGATCTCTTTTTTGAAAGCAAATCATCTTGACTTACATTGTACCTATCACACACACTCTCAATGATTAAATCTATGGTTACAGGCCTTAATTGAGTGTCTGCGATAAGTTGTTTTAAAACATTTTTTGCCAAATCTAATGTAATGTTGCCATCTCCTATCAGAGTTTTTTGACCTACGACATTCATTACTGCCCCTTCCAACTCACGTATATTGCTTTTGACATTCATAGCAATATAATCGATTATTTCTGGGGTAAGTGATGTATTATTTCTATCTAAATACTCGTTTATAATAGCCACACGTGTTTCGTAATCTGGTGGTTGAATGTCTGCCATTAATCCCCACTCAAAACGCGACACTAACCTCTCTTCCAATGTTTTTATCTCTTTTGGAGGTCTATCACTGGAAAGTATGATTTGCTTGTTGTGGTTATACAATTCGTTGAATGTGTGGAAAAACTCCTCTTGCGTACCTTGTTTTCCTGCTATAAATTGAATATCGTCAATTAATAGTACGTCTATATTTCGGTATTTTTGTCTAAATTGTGAATTCTTTTTCGTAGATTTATCTCCTATTGAAGATATAAGTTCGTTTGTAAATGATTCACTAGTAGTGTAAATAACCCTAGCTTTTGGGTTATTTTTAAGTATTTCATGAGCAATGGCATGCATCAAGTGAGTCTTACCCAATCCTGCTTTTCCATGAATAAACAATGGATTGTATGCTGTGGCTGGGTTTTGTGCGACTGCAAGTGCTGCGGCTAATGCTAGTTCGTTGTTTTTTCCTTTTACAAATGTATCGAATTTGTATTTGCTGATTAAATTCTTGCCATAAGGGCTCAAATCAGTTTTTTCTTCTGGTAGTTTTGTTTCAGGTTTTTTGTCTTCTACAGTGTATTTTTCATCTTCTGATACTTCTTCACTTACTAGAATGGATCGTTGACCATCTATGTTTTGGTTTTGAATTATATTTTCGTCTTTGTAATTATCCATTTCATAACGGTCTATGATGACTACTTTTCTCTTGACATTACTGATGAAATCCAAGTATTTTTGGATATCGTCGTAGTATTTGTTATAGATTGTTTTTTTGGTAAATCTATTTGGAGAAAGCAAAATAAATTCAGTATTTGTTAAATAAAGAGGTTTTAATGGAGCAATCCACGTGTTGAAGTTCAAATCTGACATTTCCTGTTTAAATGTGTTAGATATTTTTAACCAGAGTTCATCTTTGTCGGTCATTTTTCACCTCGTTTTTTTACTTATCAACAAGTTTATCCACAAAATGATGAGTTATCCACATTGAATAAATAGCTATTTTCCAATTTAAACAAAAAAAATATATAATTTATTCACATTCGCACAACTTATCCACATCAATTTATAGAAAAATAATTGTGGATATTAAATTAGAATATACAGCAAATTCGTGAAGTTTTAAAACAAGAATTCACATATTATCCACAACTTATCCACAATTTGTTAATAAATGCGTACTTTTCATACTTTTTGATACTTTAATTATAGCAAATCATATCTTTTATTACAAATTTATTGGATTTTTTAATAAATGGTTTTGATTTTGAAAAAACTTATCCCCAAATTGCGTTTAATATTTTAAATTCAAATTAAAATGTGGATAAAAGTTATCCACAAATTTTTGAGTTTTGTGGATTTGGTATTTAAAATGTAAAAATTTTGTTTACAGTAAAATTTTTTGTAACTGTCTTTTTATTCGCGATTGTCAACAAAAAAGCTTGACAATTGACATATTGGTAAGTATAATTGGAGTAGTGTTTTTATAGGCAAAAGTCCTTTATTTTATACTAGGAGGTGCGATTGATGAAAAGAACTTATCAACCAAATAACAGAAAAAGAAAAAAAGACCACGGATTTAGAAGTAGAATGGCTACTAGAGGTGGAAGAGCTGTTTTAAAGGCTAGAAGAAGAAAAGGTAGAAAAGTATTATCAGCTTAGGTCACATTCATTGTGGCCTTTAATTTATTATGGATAAAAGTGTAAGGTTAAGAGATAACAGGGAATACAATGTTGTCTACAAGAGGGGAAAGACTTATTATAATAGAAACTTCTCTTTGGTAGTGTACAATTCAAAAAAAGGAACTCGAATCGGATTCTCTGTTACTAAAAAGTACGGCAATGCCGTTGAAAGAAACAGAATCAAGAGGAAACTGAGAGAGATTGTAAGGCTTAATTTCTCTGAGTTTGACAAGGGCTTGGATATGGTTATTATCCCGAAGAAAAACACTGAAGACTTAACTTACAAACAGCTAGAATCTGCATTATTGCACGTTTGTAGAAAGGCATCGAATAAAAAATGTCGAAAGTGATGATTTTTTTAATAAAATTTTATCAAAAAGCTATTTCGCCGTATTTGGGGCATGGGAAGTGCAAATACTATCCAACTTGTTCACAATATGCGTTGGAGGCTTTCAGAAAAAAGCCGTTTTTTAAGGCGTTAGGGCTTACTATTTGGCGAATTTTAAGATGTAATCCATTTTCAAAAGGCGGATATGACCCACTAAAATAAAAAGGAGTTGTAGAATTGCAAATAATTGCAAATGTATTTGGAACTATTCTTAGGTTCATATATGAAAACATCTCACATGTGATGGCTGAACCTAAAAGTATATCGTATTTTGCGATATCAATTCTTTTATTAACACTTATTTATAAGCTTATAACTCTTCCGGTAACTATTCATACGCAAAAAACTCAAGAACAAAATGCTTTGATGCAACCGGAAATTAAGGAAATTCAAAGAAAGTACAAGAACGACCCACAAACTCAACAATTAAAGATGCAAGAATTATACAAGAAGTATAATTTCAATCCTTTAAGTGGTTGTTTGCCAATTATCTTACAAATGGTTTTGGTTTTTGCATTATTTAGAGTAATGAGAGAACCAGGAAAGTACATGTTTGATAATGTGTCTAAGATTAATGAGATCGCTCGTAATTTCTTCTGGATACCTGATTTGACTAAACCAGATCCAGTATTGTTTGGATTGCCTTTAATAAATGCTTTCACTCAATTTTTAGTAGCAAAGATCAGTATGCCTACTAATAACAAGGATAAGAAGTCAAATGAACCTGATCAAATGGAAATGATGAACAAATCAATGATTTATTTCATGCCGATATTTATGTTCTTCATTTCAAGCAAATACGCTTCAGGTTTGATCCTTTATTGGGCATTTTCTAACGTTATAGAAGTTTTAATAAGGTTAATAATTAAAAATAAAGACAAAAAAGATGTTGCGGAGGAAGTTAGATGAGAAGCACAGTAATTAGTGCGAAGACTGTTGAAGAATGTGTCGATAAAGCTTTGGATAAGCTTCAAGCTAATAGAAACGAAGTTAACATCGAAGTTATAAATGAAGCTAAACAAGGTTTTTTGGGCTTGTTTGGAGCAAAGGACGCTGTCGTTAGGGTGTCTTTGAAAGACGATGTTAAAGAAAAGGGTACAGATGATTTCGTGAAGAATATCCTAAACTCTGACTCTAACTCAGTTGAAACAGAACAAAAAGAAGATACTAAAGTTATAGAAGATAAGAAAATTGTAGAAGAAGTTAAAACAGAACCTACAGAAGATGATAAGGAAGAAATCGTAGAAGAACCAGTAGAAACAGCAAAACCAGTAGAATCTAAAGAAGTTAAAGATGCTGAAGAAGCTGAAGAAGCTGTAAAATCTGAAGAAACTGAAGAAGAACAAGAAGCTGAATCTAATGTTACTATTGATAGAAACGACGAACTTTTCATCACAAGCAAGAATTTCTTGAAACAAATGATTGAAGATATGGGAATTGATTGCGATATCGAATCTAGAACTGAAGGAAATATGATTAAGTTCAATATTATGTGTTCAGAAGAATCTGATATCGGAATTATCATAGGAAAAAGGGGAGAAACATTAGATTCTCTTCAATATATCGTAAATTTGGTTACTAATAGAAACAGTGATACTTATATAAGAGTTATTTTGGATTGTAACCAATACAGATCAAAAAGAGAAAGATCTCTTCAAAAATTAGCTAGAAGATTAGCTGATAAGGCTGTTCAAACAGGAAGAGATATCAAGCTTGAACCTATGAATCCATACGAAAGAAGAATCATTCACACTTATCTTCAAAACGATGAAAAAGTGAATACATTCTCTCAAGGCAATGAGCCTAATAGAAGAGTTATTATTAAAAGAAAATAAATTACAAGACTACATATCTTTGGTATGTGGTCTTTTTTTGTGGGATGACAAGAAATAAAGTTGACAACAAATTTTTTATGATTTATCCTAAGAAAAGGAAAGTGGTGATTATCATGACAATTTATAAATAGATTTTAGAGAAAAAAATAATCTCTGAAATCGTTAACGAAAATTATTTGAAGAAAATAGGCTAAATATAATCAAATATTATTAGTCAAGTACAAGTTTTAAGAATGTTATATAAATTTCAGAGGGTAATATGATAAAAAACAATGTTAAGAAGAAAAATCTTATTTTATATTTTGTTGCGATAGTTCTCACATGGACAGAGGCTTTGGTGAATCCTGTAATAGTATCATTGATTATAAAATCATTTGAGAATAAAGACACAGTATTTTTGATGAAAGCACTTGTGTTTGGGATTTTGTGTGGAATTATAATGCTTATAGGTGATAGTGGAAAGAGACTTTACTATTCTTATGTAATAGCTGATTTTAGAGAATCTTTTAAGTTAAAAGTGTTCAATCATTTTTTAAAAAGTGAATATCATATCGATAATGATATCGTCAGTAGTATAGAAAAGGATTCAAGTCAAATTGAAAACAACTACATTGAACCAACGGTAATCATTATATCGTCGATTGGTTTTACAAGTGTTTCCATCATTTATGCACTAACAAGAAATTTCCTTTTGGGAATGCTTTTTATAGTATTTTACAGCATTCCAGCTCTTATGAGTAATTATGGGAGTAATAGATTAGATAATAAATCTGAAGAATTATCAAAAGCTGATGATGCTTTTATGAATAAATTACAAGACATCAAAAATGGAAGGAGCATCATCAAAATTTACAATGTATCCGAATTTTTCATTAATTTGTATCACAAATATTTAAAGCAGGATGTGGATACTTATAAAGGATATGAAATTATACGAACAAAAAACAACATTGTGATTAATTTGGTTGATATAGTATGTTCTATGATTCCTCTTATTCTTGGAGGATATTTGAGTTTTAATGGTAAAATATCGTCAAGCGTATTCATCAGTGTTTACTTAGTTAGTTATAATATAGGATATCAGTTCCAAGAACTTGCATATTTTAATAATACACGTTCATCATCAAAGTATCTATTAAAAAAGTACGACTACATTTATCAAGATATTGATAATGTAAAAATAAATCTTAATGATGAAGTTTTTCCAATTACTTTTGATAATTTGAGTTTTTCGTATGATGATAAAGATATTATTAAAGATTTTAATTTTAAGATAGAAAAGGGTGACAAGGTCGCAATTATAGGAGAAAGTGGTTGTGGTAAAAGTACGTTATTGAATTTAATATTTAATAATTTAACAGCATCTAAAGGAAGTATTATGTTTAATAAACAGGAATTATCAACCGCTGAGATTAGGAGTTTTACCAGCTTTATATCACAAGAAAGTTATGTTTTTAATCTTAATTTAGAAGATAACATTACTTTAGGAGATAATGATATAAATTTAGAAAAATTAAATGGAATAATTGATAAGTTACAGATAAATCATCTTAAATCCAAAGTTTTATCCAATGATAGCTTGTCAGGAGGAGAAAGACAAAGGGTAGAAATTGCAAGAGCAATGTACCATGACAGAAAATTAATTTTAGCAGATGAAATAAAGTCTAATTTGGATAAGAAAAATAGAGAAATAATAGATGATATTATATTCTCTTCAAAAAATACAGTAATAGAAGTAATTCATCAATACGGTGACGAAACTTTAAAAAAATACGATAAAGTTATAGATATGAGGTAAATAACGGGCTTATGACTTCAATATAGTGAAGTTGTAAGCTCTTATTTTATTTGTAATCATTTTGTATGATATAATATAATATTGCTATAAAGAATGAAAGGATAGACTAAATATGGACGATTGTATTGCAGCTATTAGCTCTGCTACTGGTGAAGCGGGAATCGGCATTGTTCGAATGACTGGAGAGGGTTGTGTGGATGTGCTTAATTCTGTGTTCAAAAGGGCTAACGATAATGCTGAATTAATAAATAGAAAAATGACTTATGGCCACATTGTTGACGATAATGAGATCGTCGATGAGGTCTTGGTTTGTTATATGAAGGCTCCTCACACATACACTCGTGAGGATGTCGTGGAGATTTATACTCACGGTGGAGTTGTCGCTGTGAGAAAGGTGTTGGAAGTTCTATTAAACAACGGTGCAAGGCTTGCTGAGGCTGGTGAGTTCACTAAGAGGGCTTTCTTAAACGGTAGGATTGATTTGTCTCAAGCTGAGGCGATTATCGATATGATTAAGGCGAAGACTGACAAGGCGTATTCTGTGAGTATGAAACAGTTGGAGGGTAGTGTTAACAGAAATATCAAACAGTTGAGAGACCAATTGTTGGATATGCTATCTCATGTGGAGTATTCGATTAATTTTACTGAAGATATGCAGGACGAATTGGACAACACTCCTGTTTTGAATGAGGGTAAGGAAGTTTTGGATAAACTAAAAAAGCTTTCTGAGAGTGCAAACAGAGGTAGAATTATCAGAGATGGTATCAATACTACGATAATTGGTAAGCCAAATGTAGGCAAATCTTCTTTGTTGAATGCTTTGTTGAAGGAAAACAGGGCTATTGTTACGGATATTCCAGGAACTACTCGTGATGTCATCGAAGAATACATCGATTTGGACGGGATAAGTCTGAAGATTAACGATACTGCTGGTATCAGGGATACTGAGGATATCGTGGAGAAAATCGGTGTTGAAAAATCTGTGTCTTTTATTTCAGATTCGGATTTGATTATTGCGATTTTTGATTCTTCGAGAGAGTTTGACGACGAAGACAGGAAGATTTTGGATCTTATTAGAGATAAAAAGTCGATTGTTTTGTTGAACAAGATTGATTTGGATGGTGGATTTGATTTCGATGAAAACTTGGAAGGAATCGAGGTTATTCACACTTCAATCAAAAACAACGAGGGTATCGAGGATTTAGAAAACAAGATTATAGAGATGTTTAATGACGGATATATTGAAGCAAATAACGACAATATTATTACTAACATTAGACATAGAGATATTATTAACAAAGCTATTAAATCTTTGGAGAGTTCTCTACACGATATGGAAGCTGGCGTTCCTATCGATTGTTTCGAGGTTGATTTGAGAAATGCTTGGGAAATCTTGGGCGAAATCACTGGAGAAACTGTGGATGACGATGTATTGAATAAGATTTTTAGCGATTTTTGTATAGGTAAATAAAATGGATAGATTATATTATGAAAACCCCTACGATGTTGTGGTTGTAGGTGCAGGTCACGCTGGTTGTGAGGCTGCGTTGGCTACGGCGAGATTGGGATTAAAGACTGCGATTATGAGTATTAGTTTGGATTCGGTGGCTGATTTGCCATGTAATCCTAACATTGGTGGCACTGGAAAGGGTCACTTGGTTAAGGAAGTTGACGCATTAGGTGGCGAGATGGGTCTTGTTATCGACAAGACTTACATTCAATCGAGAATGCTGAACACTTCCAAGGGTCCTGCAGTTCACTCACTTAGGGTACAAGCAGACAAGAGAAAATACCACGATGAGATGAAAAGCGTGTTGGAAAACACTGAAAACTTGGATTTGATTGAGGCGGAAGTCGTGGATATTGGAGTTGAAGACAACAAAATAAAATCCGTAACTACTGCACAGGGAGCGATTTTCCCAACAAGGGCTGTGATTCTTGCGACTGGGACATATCTTAAAGGACTTGTGATGATGGGTGAATACACTTATGAATCAGGGCCTCACGGTATGAAATCATCTAAGAAATTATCAGATTCTTTGAAAAATTTGGGAATTGAACTTAGAAGATTTAAAACTGGAACTCCTGCGAGAGTTCACAGGGACAGTTTGAACTACGAAGTGATGACTGTGCAACCTGGTGATGACGATGTTATTCCTTTTTCATTTTTGAATGACGGCAAGGATATTTCAAAGAAGCAAGAGCATTGCTATTTGACGTACACTACACTTAAAACAAAACAAATTATTGAGGATAATTTGGAGAGATCTCCAATGTATGCAGGTATTGTGAAGGGTGTGGGTCCACGTTATTGTCCTTCGATAGAAGATAAAATCGTGAGATTTCCAGACCGTGATGAGCATCAAGTTTTCGTGGAACCTGAAGGTTTGAGCACTAAGGAAATGTATATTCAAGGTGTGTCATCGACTCTTCCAGAAGAAGTTCAAAAAGAAATGTACAAGACAATCATTGGTTTCGAAAACGTGAGATTTATGAGAAGTGCGTACGGAATCGAATATGATTGCATCGATCCTACAATATTAAAGAGAACTTTGGAACATTTAGAAATCAATAATTTGTTCTTTGCAGGACAAATCAATGGATCCAGTGGGTATGAAGAAGCTGCCGGTCAAGGAATTATAGCAGGAATCAATGCTGCTATGAATTTGCTTGGCAAAGAGCCATTCGTATTGGATAGATCAGACGCATACATTGGCGTATTGATAGATGATTTGGTAACCAAAGGAACTAACGAACCTTACAGAATGATGACTAGCAGATGCGAGTACCGTTTGACTTTGAGACAAGATAACGCTGATTTGAGACTTACTGAAAGAGCACACGAGATAGGGCTTGCGACAGATGAAAGATACGAGAAAATGCTTCACAAGAAGAAGACGATTGACGAGGAAATCGAAAGATTGAAGTCAATCATGGTGACTCCAACAGAAGAAACTAACGAAAAACTTAGAAAACTTGGGTCATCAGAACTTAAAACAGGCATAACTTTGTTGGATTTAATCAAAAGACCAGAATTAACTTACGATAAAACAGAAGAATTTGACGTTGATAGACCAGAACTGCCTAGATATTTGAGACTACAAGTGGAAACTCATATCAAATACGAAGGCTACATTGCAAAACAAATGAGCCAAATCAAGCAATTTAAAAAGCTTGAAAACAGAAAACTAGATATGATTGAAGATTACAAGGAAGTTATGGGACTTTCCAATGAAGCTGTACAAAAACTTAATGACATCAAACCAGAATCGTTGGGTCAAGCGAGTAGAATTAGCGGTGTAAGTCCTTCTGACATCAACGTTTTATTGATTTATATGGAAACGAGGAAGAAATAATGTCACTAAAAGAAACATTGAACGATTATGAAATACAATTGGATGATAATCAAATAGATTTGCTGTTAAAATACATGGATTTGGTGTTGGAAAAGAACAAAGTAATGAATTTGACTGCAATCACTGAAGAAGAAATGTTTCACGTGAAACATTTTGTGGATTCCTTGTATGTGTTGAATTTGTTCGATTTTGAGGAAAACAAAACGATAATTGACGTGGGAACTGGTGCAGGATTTCCGGCAATTCCAATAAAAATCGCGAGAACTGATTTGAAGTTCACATTGCTCGACAGTTTAAGAAAAAGAGTAGATTTCTTAAAGGATGTTATAAATGAACTACAACTTACAGACATCAAAGCAGTCCACGAAAGAGCAGAGGAATGCACAAGAACTGCCGAATACAGAGAACGATACGATTATTGTATATCACGTGCAGTGTCAAAGCTTGACACGTTAGCTGAGTTCTGTTTACCATTTGTAAAAGTCGGAGGATACATGATAGCCATGAAGGGCAAATCTGACGAAACAGACGTAGGAGAGAACGCAATCAAAATCCTCGGTGGTAAAATAGAACAAACTATTGATTACAAAATAGATGACGAGGACAGAAGCTTGGTTATAATAAAGAAAATCAAAGAAACTCCGAAGAAATACCCACGTGGTGGCGGCAAACCAAAGAAAAACCCACTATAACAAAGAAAATTCTCAAATAAAATACTTCACAATGATAAGCAGAAAATCGGATTGACTCAAATATCTAGCTTACGAAAACAAACAAATTCTAATCTTGTGAATCTAAAATTGCAAACTCGCTAACGCTCAGACAGTGCAATTTCTTAACGATTCACTTCGCTTGAATTTGAGGTTGTTTTCTCCAGATGATATTTTCCGTCAATCGCGGTAATCTGCTTTTTGTTTGCGTGGATTTATGAAGAAAAGAAAAAAATATTTTTCGTGGGATTTGGATTGCTACGAGAGAGGGAGGAAAATACTTCAGTATAATAAGAAAAAAACCGAATTGACAATTGAGAGGGACAATATTATAGTTAGTGCTAAAAGTAGAAGAACATTTTGCACGAATATCTGACTCCATAAATTGGTGATTTATAAATATCGAACCACTAAAATCCAAAACTCGAGCGAAGCTCTCAAACAGTTGGATTTTTCACGTGGTTCTTCGATATAAAATCACAGCAATTTATTACGTATGATATTCTTAACAAAAATGTATTCTACTTTTTTGTTCCGCTAGATGATATTTTCCGTTAATCGCGGTAATCTGCTTTTTTGTTTGCCAAGATTTATGAGGAAAAGAAAAAAATATTTCTCGTGGGATTTGGATTGCTACGGGAGAGGCAAGAATGAATTCTACTTTTTTGTTTCTATAGATTTAAGAGGAAAAGAGAAAAGATATTTCTCGTAAGATTTTTAATGCTACGAGAGAGAAGAATGTTTTTCTATTTTTTAATCCACAAATGTTTCACGTGAAACATTTTAATGAAAATTTCATTAGTGATATAATTTAATTGTAAATCGAAGAAAAAACGACGCTCTGAGAGGCGTTTTAACAGACGAAAATAAAATATAGGTAATAAACTATGGAGGATAGATGAAAGTTCAAATAATAGCCGTTGGGACCGAATTATTGCTAGGAGATACTTTGGACACTAATTCTAACTACCTTTCTATCAAAATGAAGGAGTTAGGCTTTGATGTGTACAAGCGAGTTGTGGTTGGCGATAATTATGATAGATTGTTCAAGGAAATCGAAGAAGGATTAAAGCAAAATGATTTGATTATAACTACAGGTGGTTTGGGACCGACTGAAGATGATATTACAAAAAAATGCTGCTGCGATTGTCTTGGCAAGGAAATGGTGCTTAATGAAAAAAGCTATGCTAAATTGAGAAATTATTTTAACGAAGACGAAAAGGCGATACAAGGCAATATCAAACAATGTATGTTTCCAGAAGATGCGATTGTTTTTGAAAACTTCAATGGGACTGCAGATTGTGCGATGATTGAAAATAACGGCAAGAGAATTCTGTTCTTACCGGGTCCACCAGCTGAGATGAAACCTATTTACGAAAATCAAGTGCAACAAGTATTGGAACAATTTGCGACGGACTGTATTATTTCTGAAACTTTGAATATATCCATACTTGGAGAATGGGACATGAACGAGAGGGTCAAGGATATCATTGAATCATCAAATAATCCAACGGTTGCTCCATATTTCAAAAAGGACAAGAGAATACTTCGAATAACTGCAAAAGCATGTGACAGACAAACTGCTCTTAAGATGATTGATGCAAAGAAAAAAGAGCTTAGAGAAAGACTGGGCATGTATATTTTTGGAGAAAATGATGAAACAATTGAAGAATCAGTCTACAAGGTGTTGAAAGAATACGATTTGTCGATTATGACATCAGAATCCATTACAGGTGGTATGATTGCATCTAAACTAGTGAATGTGTCTGGAGTTAGCGATTATTTAAAAAGGTCATTGGTGGTGTATTCTAATGAGGCTAAAGTAGATTTACTTGGGGTTAAGGCTGAAACTATAGACACATACGGTGTTGTTAGTGAAAATGTTGCGTTTGAGATGGTTGAGAGAATGTTTGAAAAATTTGGAGTTGACTGTGCGATATCTACGACAGGTTACGCATCAGGAGAAAATGCTGGGCTTGTTTATGTTGGTTTGGGATACAAAAATGTGATAAAAACACTAAAATTACAGCTTCATGGAGAACGAAATAAAATTAGAAACAGAGTTTCAAATCGTGCTTTGGCAGAGTTGAGACTAATGATTTTAGAAAATGTTTCACGTGAAACATTTTAAAACAAATTAGAACTTTATTTGTGCTATAATAAATATGAAAGGAGCTGTAAATTTGAAAACAATATGTGTATTTAATCAAAAAGGTGGAGTGGGTAAAACTACTACCGTCGTTAATTTGTCAGCAGCTCTTGGTTTGAAAGAAAAAAAAGTGCTTGTAGTGGATTTGGATCCGCAAGGTAACACGACTTCAGGCTTTGGAATTAATAAGTTTGAGCTTCAAAAAAGCATTTACGATTTGATGGTTCATGACGATTTTGATGAAGATTTTATTATCAAAACTGAAGAAAAAAACGTGGATATAATCCCAGCAACGTCTGATTTGTCAGGGGTTGAAGTGGAGCTTATAAACACTGATGATAAAGAAAAAGTGTTATCTAACATACTTTCTAATGTGAGTGGCTATGATTTTTGTTTTATAGATTGCCCTCCATCTTTGGGGACGTTGTCTATAAATGCATTGGTGGCGGCAGATTCTGTCCTTATACCTATCCAATGTGAGTTTTATGCGCTTGAAGGCGTAAGTCAACTTATGAATACTATTAATTTGGTGAGAAGTTCACTTAATGAAAACTTAGAAATAGAAGGTATTGTTATGAGTATGTTTGATGGTAGAAATAATCTTAGTTTGGAAGTGGTGGAAGAAGTCAAGAAATACTTCAAGGATAAGGTGTTTACGACTATGATACCGCGTAATATAAGGTTAGCAGAAGCTCCAAGCTATGGAATGAGTGCGTTATCTTACGACAAAAATTCCAAAGGATCAATTGCTTATACGAGACTAGCGGAGGAATTTTTATAATGGTTAGGAAAAAGGGATTAGGAAGAGGCTTAGATGCTTTAATACCACAAAATATTATAGAAACGACAAGTTCTGACTCGATTGTTAATATCGAATTATCAAAAATAATTAGAAGAGAAGATCAACCAAGAACACATTTTGAAAAAGATAAAATACGTGAGTTAGCAAATTCTATCAAAGAATACGGCGTTATATCTCCGATTATTGTTCGAAAAAAGGACGAAAAGTACGAGATAATCGCTGGAGAAAGAAGATTTCTAGCAAGCTTAGAGGCTGGATTATCTGAAATTCCTGCAATTGTTAAGGAAATGGAAGATAGTGAAGTGGCAGAAGTGTCACTTATCGAAAACATTCAACGTGAGGATTTAAATGCAGTTGAAGAGGCCGTAGCTTACAAAAACTTGATGGAAAACTACAACTTAACTCAAAAAGAATTGGCAGACAAATTGTCCAAATCAAGGTCATATATTGCAAATACATTGAGACTTCTTAACTTAGATGAGTTGTCATTGGAACATTTGAAAAAAGGCGACATTACATCATCACAAGCTAGAAGTTTACTTGCAATTGACGATATGAAAAAGAGAAAAGCGTTATTGGATAAGCTAATATCCAAGAAGACAAATGTCAGAGAAATTGAAAAAGTGTCCAAGGAAACAGACCCGTTTTTGTTGGATTTGCAAAACAGGTTTTTGGAGAAATTCTCTACAAAGGTTAGAATTAAGCCAAAAAGAAAAGGCGGAAGTATAGAGATAGAATATCTATCTAATGAAGATTTAGAAAGGATTATGGAGATATTAGAGCTATGATGTTTATGGATCAAACTTTAGAAGAATTTATTAAAAATGTAAACTCAAAGGAACTTCCAGGTGGGGGTTCTATCAGTGCGTTGACTGCACTTTTGGGAGTAGGTATTGGAAACATGAGTTTCTATCTAACTGAAGACAAGAAATCTTTCAAAGCATTAGACGAGAAAACTCAACAAGAAATTAGAAGTCATGTTGACAGACTTACTGAAATTATTGAAGAATTAAAGGAAAAAATGGTTGAAGATACTAAAAGCTTTGACTCTGTTCTTCAAGCATACAAATTACCAAAGGAAACAGACGAAGAAAAAGCATACAGAAAGAAAATGATAGCCGATGGATACATCATCGCTACAGAATCTCCAATGTCTTCTGCTAGAATTATGATGGAAGCAATGGAACTTGTAAAACAAATTGCAAAATATATCGATAAATATGCAATAACAGACCTTCTAGCAAGTGCATATTTATTACATTCTAGTATGAAATCAGTAATGTTGAACGCTAAAATCAACATGAAACAACTTGGAGATAGCAAGAAAGTAGCTGATGAAATCACAGCATTAGAAGACAAATCAGAAGTTTTATTGAGAGAAATTGAAGAAGTTTCATACAAAAAAATAGGTGAGGTATAATGACTTATTTCGATAATGCTGCGACGAGTTTTCCGAAACCAGAGATAGTTTACGAAAAACTAGACGAAGCAATGAGAGAATTTGCCGCAAATCCGGGAAGAAGTGGACATAAATTGTCACTTAAAATGGATAGGGCGATTTTTAATTCTAGAATGAACATCCAGGAATTTGTCGGCGGAACGAATCCTCTTAATTTGATTTTCACATTGAACTGTACAGATAGCTTGAACATGGCAATCAAAGGGCTTGTCAAAAAAGGAGACCACGTTATCACGACATCTTTGGAACACAATTCAGTTCTTAGACCGCTTCACAAAATGCAAGAAGATGGTTTTATCGATTTGACTGTTGTGTATGCAGATGAACGTGGGATTTTGGATGTCAAAAAGATTGAAGAAGCAATCACTGACAAGACCAGAGTTTGCGTGACAACTGCTATGAGTAACTTGACAGGAACCATCGTTGATTTCTGCAAGATTGGCGAAATTATGCACGCTCACGATATCTTATACATTGTGGATGCTGCACAAGCTATGGGATATTTGGATTTTGATATGAAAAATATGCCTATAGATGTGTTGTGTTTTCCTGGACACAAATCATTATTTGGTCCAATGGGAACGGGCGCTATGTATATAAAAGAAGGAATTGATGTCAAAAGCTTGAAACAAGGCGGAACCGGCTCTCATTCACAAGATTTGGAACAACCTGACGAATATCCTGACAGATTAGAAGCAGGAACTATCAACGGACCTGCGATTTATGCACTTTCTGCAGGCGTTGATTTCATCAAACAAGAAGGTTTGAAAAACATTAGAGATCATGAAAATAGTCTTAAAGACAGATTTATAAATGGTTTGAAAGACGAAAAAGGTATCACATTATACGGAAGTTTGGATGAACACCAAGGACCTGTCGTGCCTGTAAATGTCGAAGGAATAGGCTCTAGCCAATTGGCTTACATCCTAGATGACAAATACGATATCGCAACGAGAGCTGGAATTCACTGTGCGCCACTTACACACAAGACGATTCATACACAAGACATCGGTGCTGTTAGGTTCTCATTTGGTCATTTCAACACTGAAGAAGAAGTGGACAAGGCGATTGAAGCGTTGAAAGAAATCAATCGAGGAGACAAAGATGGGGCTATCTAGTGCTATGAACACAATATTGATAATTCTTATGGTGTTTGTGGTATTAGTTTCCGTGATAAATTTCCGTAAAATCAACATCGTCAACAAAAAAGTCAACAGAGTCAAAAGAAGATACGATGCGCTTTTCAGAGCACAAGATGGTGACATTGAAGATATTTTGAATCAAAATTCTACAGATATCGTGGCAAATCAAAAAAGAATCGAAGAATTGTCCAAAACATTGGAATCTGTGGAAACTTTACAAGCAATATCACTTCAAAAAATCGGCCTTGTTAACTATGATGCATTTGAGTATTTGACTAACAAACTTTCATACTCACTATGTTTGTTGGATGCCAATGACAACGGGCTAATAATCACATCGATTTTCGGAAGAGAACAATCTACAAGCTACATCAAAATCATAACAAACGCTAAATGTAGCGAAAAACTAAGCGAAGAAGAAAATGAAGCTTTGAAGAAAGCTTTGAAATAGAACATTGTAATAAAGGAGAAGAAAATGGATATATTTGAATCATTAAAATCAAAAATCTCAGGCAAAAACTTAAAGATAGTATTTCCTGAAGGAGAAGAATTGAGAATTTTAAAAGCAGTAGCGAGATTGAACGAAGAAAAAATCATAACTCCTGTAATTTTAGGTGATGAAGAAAAAATCAAAGAATTAGCAAACCAAGAAAACTTGAACATTGAAGGGGTTAAAATCATCAATCCACTTACAGCAGATGATTTCGATGAAAAAGTAGACAAATTTGTTGAAAGACGTAAAGGCAAAAACACTGAAGAACAAGCAAGAACTATGCTTAAAGATGTAAACTACTACGGAACAATGATGCTTTATTGTGACGAAGTAGACGGACTTGTATCAGGCTCAGTTCACTCAACTGGAGAAACTGTAAAACCAGCACTTCAAATAATCAAGACAAAACCAGGTACAAAACTTGTATCAGGAGCAATGGTTATGATTGGACCAAACGGCGAAAGATACGTATTCTCAGACATCGCCATCAACATCGAATTGTCAGAAGAACAATTAGCAGAAGTTGGGGTTGTAAGTGCTGAAACTGCAAAACTATACGATATCGATCCAAAAGTTGCATTTCTTTCATTCTCTACAAAAGGTTCTGCAAAACACCCATTTGCAGAAAAAGTTGCCAACGCTACAAAACTTGCCCAAGAAATGGCACCAGAACTTCCAATCGATGGAGAATTACAATTTGATGCAAGTATAGTTGAATCTGTAGGAAAACAAAAAGCTCCAGGTTCAAACGTAGCAGGTCATGCAAATGTGTTCGTATTCCCAGATTTACAAGCAGGTAACATCGGATACAAAATCGCTCAAAGATTAGGAAAATTCGAAGCAATAGGACCAATCCTTCAAGGAATGGCAAAACCAGTTAACGATTTGTCTCGTGGTTGCAACGAAGAAGACGTGTACAAGCTAGCTATAATAACAGCTGCTCAATCATTATAAAGTGAAAAACAATAGACTGTTCACGCTAATAACATATGTCGTATTCTTGTTGTTCTCTGGATTTCTAGTAGAAATCGCAGTATCAGGTAAGAATTTCACAAGAATTATGCTAGTAGTTTTCGTAGCATCGTTATTAGTCGTGACTAAAATGATTTACGACAGAAGAGATGAGGACATATCATCTTTGAAGGAATTGAGATTGTATTTGATTGCAAGTGCAGTGGTTTCCATAATGGCAATTGTCAAATATTTGAAAGAATTTTCGTTTAGCAGAATATATATGCCATTTTCGTTTGCAATAATCATACACCTAGTTTATACAATAATATACAAAAATAAATCAAAAACACAAAGATAGGTGAAAGCCTATCTTTGTTTTTAAGGAGATAAAATGGAGTTAATTAATTTCATATATATGTTCTTCTTTTATGCAGTTTTTGGATATGTTTGGGAAGTAATATGGGTAAGTGCTGGACAAAAGAAACTCACAAACAGAGGATTCTTGTACGGTCCATTACTTCCGATATATGGGTTTGGAGCAGTGTTCATCACGCTTTTTGTGGATCACGCAATAGAGAGATTTAACGATTCTTACATCGTAATATTTTTCTCGGGACTTATAATCGCAACGGCATTGGAGTTTATAACAGGATATTTAATTGAAAAAATATTCAAAGTAAGGTACTGGGATTACACAGAAAGATTTATGAACATAAAAGGGCTGATATGCCTCAGATCATCACTATTTTTCGGAGTTATGTCCATATTCATGATGAATTATTCCAACAAATACATACTTGAACTTACTGAAAAAATCAAAAACAGCAACTACAACTTCGTGATTTACATTCTTATAGCTATATTTTCAGTAGATGTTGTGATTTCAGTAAAACAAGCTTATGGATTTAGATATATAATTGAATATCAAGAAAAAATGGAAGCATACTTGAACGAAATCAGAAAAGATGTCAAGCTCAAAGCGTTGGAAGGATCACAAACACTTGAAGCTGATTTGTCAGGACTTAAAAGTGCACTTCGTGACAGGATAGAACAAGTGGAAATCAAGAAATCCTTCATAGAAAACAGCGCGAAAATATTAGAAGACAGAATTGAAAGAGAAACCAACCTCAAAGAAAAGCTCAAAACTTTGTTGGATGAAAGAGTTGAAAGCGCTGAAAAAGTCGAACTAATCCACGATAGAATCGACAAAGTTTACGATAAAAGGCTTAAAAGATTACAAACTCACCAAAAAAACATACAAAGAGTTGCAAAGAGAAACGATATAACTTACAAAAAATAAAAATAAGCAGATGTCTTATACGGCATCTGCTTTTGTTGCATTCAAAACACATATTTATACAGAATTATTTTGCATAAAATTTCATTATTTCTTCAGCACACTTTTCGCTATTTTCATTATTTATTTCCAATTCAAAATCTTTTGCTTTGACTGCGTAATTGATGTCGTAGTATTTCGTAATTAAACTTTCTACAACACTATCGTAGTCTTCGTTCTCTAGTTTATCAATCAAAATGGAGGAGTTATTCTTGCCAATGTATTTGGACAAATGATTTATCCCTTTTTTTATATCCTCCAAAGCATGAGGATTTTTCAAATAATCTGTTTTTATTCTATCTATTCTATCTTGAAGGCTTGAATTTATCATAACTTGATGATGTGAACCGTTGTATTTTTGTCTCAAAGATTTGGGAACATTAATTCTTCCTATTTTGCTACTTTCACATTCCACAAAAACAGGAGAGTTGTCGAAACTTTTGAGCTTATCAAACAACAAACTTTCAAACATTTTTTGCGATGGTTGATTTTTCAATCCGGCATTTCCGAGAATTGATCCTCTGTGGTTTGCAAGTTGTTCCAAGTTGAGGACGTTTTTGTGAGAATTTTCTAAAATATTCAGAATTTCTGTCTTTCCAACACCAGTGTAGCCTTTGATATTTACGTATTCGTGTGAATTAATAAGCTTATCTAAGTTTTCAATAATATGTTTACGATACGCTTTGTATCCTCCTTTTAGCCTGTAAATGTCAAGCCCCATGGATTTCATTATATTAAAAAGCACCGTACTTCTCATTGATCCTCTGTAACAAAACAAGCAGACGTTGCGATTTTCACTCAAATCCAATAACTTCACATAAATGTCTTCAAGTTTTACAGATGCATATCTTATCGCCAATTTCTTTGCACATTCGTGATCTCCTGCATCATAAATCGTTGATATTTCCACTCTTTCGTCGTTGTTTAGTATTGGCATGTTGATAGCACCGGGGATTGTTTCTTTCTCAAATTCATATTCGCTTCTAACATCGACAAATATTATATTTTCCATATTTATAAGTTCTTCATAAGTATTTGCTACGAACATTTTGGCCTCCAAGGTAATAATTATACACCTTTTATTGCGTTTGTAAAAGGTGTTGGAAACACAAATTAGTGGAAATTTTTTGGCTGATTATATAGGTAATAGGATGTTCAATAATACAAAAATCTAACTAAAACTAGTGATAAATAGAAAATATTATGATAAAATTAAATTAATCAAAAGGAGATGTGTGACTATGAAAAATATTGCGTATATTTGTAAATGGTGCTTGGGAGTGTGTTTTGCATTAATCACTTTATATGTAATAAAAATATGTATATTTAGTTTGTATATCCCAGAATACATAGCAGCCAAAGCGCTACCTTTATCAATTGTATTAGTAGCTATATCAATTCTATTTTTCTCTATAGGATATGAGAATAGAGCGTAGATATCAGAAGATGAATATTAAAATTTGTTGATAGATGTAAAAAAATGTACCCTCTTTATTGGACTAACCAGTAATGAGGGTATTTTCATGAAAAAAGAACTTGCTAATCACAAGTTCTCAATTAAAAATTAAAATACATTCTAATAAGTCCAAGTATCAATATATGAACTGGATAGAATAGATAATTTACCAATTTGTTTTGTTTTCCACGTTCTCCGTTGTATGTCACAGTAAAGGCGAATCCCAAGAAGGAATAAACTTCTTTGATAATCGACAAATATCCAAGACCCGCGGAAATTACTGGCTTGTCGTAGAAAATGTAGAACAAGTAAGCTAGAATTATCGCGTGATAATCGTAGTCCAAGCTTAAATACATCGCCAAGAATCCGAAAACAGCGACGATTATTATAGAGGAAACATACCAAAGTATCCTGTTTTTAAACTTATCTTTAATATAATCAATTATCCACACAGTTACCAAGCACAAAGCCAACGTGAACATCATATTGTTCCAATACGGATCGAATAATACTTTTGATGTGAAAATATCGAATGGAACTTCTGAAATCACCGCAAAAACCAACAAGTTTCGAAGATATTTCGCCCTGTCGTGTGTCTTGAAAAATCCTTCAACTATGAAAAATATAAATATTGGAAATGCAATTCTTCCTAATATCGATAGAAAGTTCGAGATATACAACAATGCTCCTTTTCCATTTAAAAAATGCGTTACAACAGAATTATTAACATGATCTATCAGCATCGATATGAATGCAATGTATTTTAGCTGAGCCGCGTTAAATATCTGAAACTTCTTTAATTTATCGTGTTCAAATCTTTTATTTATATCCATTTGTTCTCCTTAAATTTTGAGTATACTGTATGATACAATAATTTGAACAAATTTGCAATATTTTCACTTAAAAAAATAGTTCAAAGCAAATTTCACTTTGAACTACTCAAATTTATTGATTATTTCATTGATTTCTTCTTTTTTATTTAATAAACATTTAATGATTTTTTCTTTTTTAGATTTTGTAGCCCTATATTTTGGAATGGAGACGCTAATGGCATACTCCACTTCATCACCATGGCTCAAAGGTACTGCAAAACAGATTATGTCGCGCATAGATTCTTCTACTTCGTAAGAATAACCGTATTTTCTGATATCTTGAATTTGATTGTACAATACATCAATATCAGTAATTGTATTTTCGGTTAAAGCTGTCAGGCCGTTTGGATAGATTTTCTTCAATTCGTCGTAGGTTAGGTTGGAAAGTAGAGATTTTCCAAGTGATGTTGCATATGCGGGGATCATCTTTCCTACAGAAGAAATCAACTGTACTGGTTGTTTTGGATTTACTTTTTCGATGTAGGTTGTGTACTGGCCTGTCAGAATGCTTAATTGGCAAATCTCATTGACTTCTTTCACTATTTCCTGCATTTTTTCTTTGATTAATTCCAATATAACTGAACTTTTTGAGAAGTTTTGCCCAATACACCACATCATTATTCCTATTTTGTAATAGCCATCTTCGCATATCAAAAATCTGTTTTCTTCTAATGTTTTAAGAATTGGAAATAGAGTTGATTTTGGAATAGATGTTTCATTCGAAATTTCCGTTTGGGTGGCACCTTTCGGTTTTGTCTCTAAAAAATTAAGTATATCAATAACTCTTTGTGTTGGTTTATGCATTTTAATACTCTTTCTAATATTTGTATTTTAATTTTGGTCTAAATTAATATAAACAAGTATACCACATTTTTGATAAATTAAAATGTTGACAGACTTAAAAGCAAGTGTTAGTATGTAATTAAAGAATTGTAAATACAAACGTGATTCGTATATACGAAGTTTGAAAATTAAAAAAGTTAGGAGTTTATTATGAAATACGAAATAATAACTCCACTATTAACCAGTATTCAAGATGACGGAGATATCGATATTGACGGTACTTTGAATCTTGTTGAATACGTTATAGATGGTGGAGTTGACGGAATCCTACCACTTGGTAGTGCAGGGGAATTTACAGCATTCACTTTTGAACAAAAAAGAAAATTCCTTACGGAAATTATTAAAAAAGTTGACAAAAGAATTAAAGTTTTGGCTGGAACAACTTCATTAGTACCACAAGAAACTGTTGATTTATCAAATGAAGTTTTAAAATGTGGAGCTGATGGTGTGGTTATTCTTCCTCAATTTTATTTTGGATTGAACGATGAAGAAGCTTACGAATATTTCTCATATATGGCAGAAAATATCGACGGCGACATCTACATTTACAATTATCCAGCAAGAACTGGATACAATATTTCGATTGATGTTGTGTTGAAATTAATCGAAAAATATCCAAACATCGTAGGATTGAAGGATACTATAGCAGAAACAGGGCACACTCAAGAGTTGATTTCAAAAGCTAGATTAATAAGAGATGATTTCAGAGTTTATTCTGGATTTGATAATCAATTTAGCGCAAATATTGCCGCTGGTGGAAGTGGTTGTATATCAGGATTTTCAAATATAAGACCAAAATTGTGGGCAGACTGGGTAAAGGCTGCAAACGATGGCAATCTTGATGAAATTCACAAATACCAAAAAATCATCAACAGAATGATGGACATCTACGCTATTCAAACAAACTTCTCAAATGTGTGTAAGAATGTTTTGAAAAGAGAAGGTATGAAGATTAATACGAAATGTATGCTACCTTACGATAAAATCACAGAAGATGAAATCGATAGGGCTTTTGAAATTTTAAAAGATTCGGAGAAGATTAATGGTTAAGGCATTATTAATTCATAAAGACGACAATGTGGCTGTGGTTATTAGTCAAGTTAAAGAAAACGACGAGGTTGTCTATGTTGACAAGGACAATAATTCTCACAGTATCATTGCGAATGGAAGTATTCCACAATATCACAAAATAGCTATAAGAGATATTAAAGAAAATGATTATGTGGTTAAATACGGAGAGCATATCGGGCTTGCAAGTTGTGATATAAAAGCTGGAGATTATGTTCATACGCACAATGTAAAAGATAACAGAGAGAACAATAAATTAAAGGAGAAATAGTTAATGAAGACATTTATGGGATATAGAAGACCAGACGGAAGAGTCGGCATTAGAAACAAAGTTTTGATATTACCTTGTTCTATGTGTGCATCTGACACAACTAGAATGGTTTCTCAAAAAGTTGAAGGAACGACAACC
Organism: Finegoldia dalianensis; assembly: GCF_046255015.1. Taxonomy (NCBI): domain Bacteria; kingdom Bacillati; phylum Bacillota; class Tissierellia; order Tissierellales; family Peptoniphilaceae; genus Finegoldia; species Finegoldia dalianensis. Next base: position 172,161 of record NZ_JBDLBQ010000002.1, on the reverse strand, counting down.
TTTAATTTACAGACTGGTTGTTCACAAGTAGGTAGTGATTTGGATATGACTATTGAAACTATAGCAGGACTAGCAGCTAACCCTAATATTTACGGTACGATTGCTATTTCACTTGGTTGCGAAGATGCACAAATCACAAAAGTAATGGCAGAAATCAACAGACGTACCAACAAACCTCTTGAATCACTTGTTATTCAAAATGAAGGCGGCACTATCAAAACAATCAAAAAAGCTACTGAACTTGCTAAGAAAATGGTTGAAGAAGCAAACAAACAACAACGCGTAGAAGTGCCTGTATCAGAATTGATTTTTGGAACAAACTGCGGTGGATCTGATACGACTAGTGGACTTGTTTCCAATCCTCTTGTAGGTCAAGTTAGCGATTATCTGGTAGAACAAAAAGCAACTACAGTGATTTGCGAAACAACAGAATTCATAGGAGCTGAACATATTTTAGCAAAGCGTGCTTCCAACGAAGAAACCCGCGACAAAATCTATGATATCGTAAAAACTTACGAAGATAATATCAGACAAATGACAGGAAAAGATGTTAGAGAAGGAAATCCTTCACCGGGAAATATTCATGGGGGACTTACAACATTAGAAGAAAAATCACTTGGATGCATTCACAAAGGAGGAACATCTCCTATCAATAAAATTTACGATTACGCACAACCAATGGAAACTGGTCAAGGACTTGTAATCATGGATACTCCAAGTAACGACTCAGCATCTGTCACAGGGTTAATCGCAGGTGGAGCACAAATCGTAGTATTTACAACAGGAAGAGGAACCCCAACGGGAAATCCTATAGCTCCAGTTGTTAAAGTGACTGCGAATAGAGAAACTTACGAAAAAATGTCGGACAACATTGATTTCGATGCTAGTGGGGTTTTGTTCGATGAAGTTAGCATGGATGAACTAAGAGAAAAATTAATCGACAGAGTTATAGATTATTGTAACGGCGAAGAAACAAAAGCAGAAGAACTTGGATTTACTGAATTAGCAATACAACGTACAGCTGTATTTGTGTAAATAAAAATAATAATTAAGGAGAAGAAACATGGATTTAGGTTTAAAAGACAAAGTAATTTTTGTAACAGGCGGATTTAAAGGAATAGGACGTGCGATAGCACTTCAAGTGGCAAGAGAAGGTGCAATTCCAGTTGTATTGAACAGAAAAAACGATCAATACGAACCATTCAAGAAAGAATTGGAAGAAATTACAGACAAATATGAGATTTACTTCATTGATTTGAACAACACTGAAGAAATCGAAGCTATCGTAAAAGATGTTGTGAAAAAACACGGTCACATCGATGGTGTTGTAAACAACGCTGGACGTAACGACAACTTGGCTATTGAAGAAACTTCTTGGCAAGATTTCGAAAAATCAATTCATTCTAACCTTACTCACTACTACGAATTAGTAAGACAAGCACTTCCAGAATTAAAGAAAAACAAAGGATCAATAGTAAACATTTCATCCAAGACAGCTCTTACTGGACAAGGGAAAACATCTGCATATGCAGCAGCAAAAGGGGCCATTCTTGGATTGACAAGAGAATGGGCAGCAGCATTTATTAAAGATAGTGTAAGAGTTAATGCTATAGTTGTTGCAGAAGCTTGGACTCCATTGTACCAAGACTGGATTAAAACATTTGGAGATGAAAAAGCACAACAAGAACGTTTAAGTTTAATCACAGACAGAATTCCACTTGAACACAGAATGACAGAACCAGCAGAAATAGCTAACACAGCAGCATTCTTGTTATCTGACAAATCATCTCATACAACAGGACAATGGGTACACGTTGACGGTGGATACGTACACTTGGACCGTGCACTTGACTAATATAAATAGGTGATAATTATGACTGAAAACAAAAACACTAAACAAATGACAGGAGGAAAAGCAAAGCTTGCGATAATTCTTGTTACATCGCTATTTTTCGTATGGGGATTGACAATGAACTTGGTAAACGCTTTGAAAACTCCTATGGAAAACTACATGCAATTAAGCAGTACAGAATCTGCACTACTTCAAGTTGCATATTACGGAGCGTATTTCTTCATCTCCATTCCAGCAGCAAACTTAGCTAGAAAAAAAGGATACAAGGCTGGAATATTGCTAGGACTTGCGTTATTTATCGCAGGATCATTCTTGACAGTACCAGCAACAATATCTACAAACTATCCACTATTCTTGTTGGCAATGTTTGTAATAGCAGCAGGTGCTACATCTCTTGAAACAAACTGTAATCCTTACATCACAAAACTTGGAGATCCTGAAAAAGAATCAACTAGAATAAACCTTGCACAAAGCTTCAACGGAGTAGGTAACATCGTAGGACCACTTATTCTTGGTGGAATCGTAGGAGCGACAGTAAAACCAGGAAATTCTGGATTTGATGAAGCGAAGTTAAGCTTTTTAACAAGCACGAAAAACATATATCTAATCATCGCAATAGTATTGATAGCTGTATTTGCAACATTTATCTTCGTAAAATTACCAACACCTCCAGGAGATGTTGAAGAAGATGAAAATGTTCATGAACCAACAAAAGTTATCATCAAAAGACTTATGAATAAACCTCATTTCGTATTGGGACTTGTAGCAGAATTCATATTCATAGGATTACAAGTTGCAGGAATGTCTTTGTTCTCAGCTTATGCTGTGGGACAATGGGAAGGATTAACAGCAGGACAAGCTACACAATATCTAGGAATATTGTCACTTTTATTCACAGTTGGTCGTTTCGTAACAACACCTCTTATGAATAAATTCAAAGCTGGTAAAATATTGGGAGTATATATGCTATTATCTGCAATTTTCTTTGCAGCAGTTGCCATGGGATTGGGCAAAGTTTCTGTAATAGGATTCATAATATCATACCTATTCATATCAATAGGATTCCCTACAATTTATTCATTAGCATTACATGATATTCAAGGATCACAAGCAAAAGTTGCAGCAAGTATGCTAACCATGAGTATCGTTGGAGCAGCACTAATTCCTCTATTAATGAGTGCGATAGCAGATGCATCTAACCTACAAATAGCGTTGGCATTAGCAGTACCAGGATTTTTATATTGCTCATGGTACGGATTCAAAGGATCAGTAAAAAGTAATTAGAGAGGAAAACAAAATGGCAAACAAACTTAAAATAATCGACACACATTTTCATATTTGGGATCTTGAAAAACAAAACCTACCTTGGTTAGCGGGAGTTTCTGAAACCATAAAAAAAACATTCACAATTCAACAATACATTGAAAACTACGACAAAATAGAAGACATTGATTTTGTGGGTGGAATATACGTTGAAGTAGATGGAAAAGATCCTATACAAGAAGATGAAATCATCTATAATATCAAGAAAAACAACGAAAAATTATTGGCAACACTACTCAGAAGCAAAGTATCTCCAACAATGAGAGTACCAGCACAATCAGTTGGAATCAGAGAACCTCTACACACTGATGACAACCCAAAAGGACGTTGCCTTGAAGAATCCTTCATCGAAGGATTACAAGAATTAGCTAACAGAGGACTAATCTTTGAATCATGCAACAGAGTAGATGAATTGGATGATTTGTACCAAGCATTAAAACAAGTTCCAGAGTTAAAAGTAGTGTTAAATCATTTGGGAAATCCAGTTGAATTATCAGAAAAATACAAAAAAGATATGAAAAACTTAGCAAGCTTACCTAACTTGTATGTAAAAGTTTCTGGATTTTCCACAGAAGATGAAAAATTTGTCCAAGAGTTACTTGAATTCATAAAAGAAACATTCGACAAAGACAAGCTAATTTATGCATCTAACTGGCCAGTAGTAGAATTGTACTCTACATTTGACAAACACCTTCAAATAGTTAGAGATTTCTTCAACGATGACGAAGACATATTCTACAATAATGCAATTAAATGCTACAATTTAAAAATCAAATAATAACTATAATCGACACATGAATATATCTTGTGTCGATTATTTTATTATATAACCTCTTTTAAATAGTATATAATAAAATAAAAATGGGGTGAAAATTCATGGAATATATACGCGTAACAAAAGACAATATAGAAAATGAACATATATGTTGTGCATTATCAAACAACAAAGATATTCAAGTTTGTTCGAAAAAAGAATGGATGAAAAGCTGCTTTGATGATGGGCTTGTATTTGTAAAATCTAAACAAAGAGGGAAATGTTTCATCGAATATATACCAGCTGAAAATGCATGGGTGCCGATAGTTGCAGACGATTATATGTATATTGACTGTTTTTGGGTTTCGGGAGCTTTGAAGGGGCACGGATATTCAAATGATTTGCTCAATCAATGTATCCAAGATGCAAAGTCACAAGGTAAAATTGGCCTGTGTATACTTTCTTCTACAAAGAAAAAGCCATTCCTATCTGATCCAAAATATTTGTCAAAAAAAGGATTTCGTGTAGCTGATGAGTCTGACTGTGGAATAAATCTAATGTATTTGCCATTTGGTGAAACTAATCCTATCCCGAAATTTAAAACACAAGCCAAACATCCAAGCATACAAGAAAAAGGATTTGTATTGTATTATACCAATCAATGCCCATTCAATGCAAAATACGTTCCTATTTTAGAAAAAATCGCACAAGAAAACAACATTTCCTTCAAAACAATTCACATCCATTCCAAAGAGCAAGCACAACTAGCTCCCACTCCATGCACAACTTATGCGTTGTTTTATGATGGAAAATGGATTACCAATGATCAACAGAATGAAAAGAAATTTTTGAAATTAATTGAAAAAGTTAAAAATAGTTAATTTAAAATATTGATTTGAGAGTATAGGATAAAATATTTTAACCGTTACCTGATACTTAAAATTTAAAAAATGAAATTTATAACTAAATTTTTTTGTTTTGTGTTAGCACACTAACAATTACTTTAATTAGTGTTAGTGTGCTAACTTTTTTTTATCAAGAAATATGGTTTAATAATAGTACAAGGAGGATGATTATGGAAAAGGATATAGTAATTGTTACTAATAATAGTTATGTAATTAACGAATACGACAACACTATTAATATCGACGGGGAATATTTGGATGTGCTTTATAAGGTAAGAGATCTCACACATTTGGGATATTCTTTGGTTACTCATCCTCTTGCTGCATCGATTAGGATGTTTTATTCGCCGGTTAGAAGTGTAGTTATGAGAAAAGGTTTTTCGGAAAGGTCAATTGAAATTATTGAAAACTCTATCGAAAAATATATCAACACTATGGGAGTTCGAAAGCCAGATTACAGAAATGGTGAAGATTATTGTACTCTCGATGCGGTTCTTCTAAAAGAAGGTATAGAGAATTAATGAAGGAGTTGGGGTTATGAAATTAGAATATCAAAACTGTCTGATTGAAGATGTTAAATTTTCTGATACTACCAAGGTAGAAAATAAGACTCTTTTTATCAACAAAGATGAAATGATCGATTTTTTAAAGGATGTCGATTTTGTAACAGAAATTAGCATTGACTTGGCTAAACCTGGCGAAAAAACTAGGATTATTCCAGTTAAAGACTGTATTGAACCTAGATTTAGAGTTGGTAGAACTAATAAGTTCCCAGGAGTTACAGGTGAAATCGAACAACTTGGGGACGGTATTACTAAAATCATGAAAAATGTCGCTGTGGTTACTGTAGGAGATGTGGTTGGTTTCCAAGAAGGAATTATAGATATGTGGGGAGAAGGAGCAGACTACACTCCATTTTCCAAGACTTTGAATGTGGTTGTGGATATTAAAGTTCAAAAAGATATCGAACCTCACGAACACGAAACTTGTGCTAGACTTGTAGGTTTGAAGTCAGCTGAATACTTGGGATATGCTCTTGAAAATGTAGAGTGTGATAATTCAGAAGTCTTCGAAATTCAAGATATTAAAACAGAAGCAGAAAGACTTAAAGATCTTCCAAGAGTCGTGTATGCACAAATGATGATTGCACAAGGTTTACTTCACGATGTGTACATTTACGGAGTAGATGTTAAGAAGATTTTACCTACACTTCTTCATCCTAATGAAGAGCTAGACGGTGCAGTTGTAAGCGGTAACTGTGTAGCTGCTTGCGATAAAATCACAACTTATCAACACCAAAACAACTCAGTAATTAAGGAATTGTACAAGGAACATGGCAAAAATATTAATTTTGTAGGAGAAATTATGGTTCCAGAACTTACTACATTGGATGGTAAATTTAGAACTTGCGATTACACTGTTAAGCTTTGCAAGATGTTAGCAGCAGATGGTGTAGTAATTTCTGAAGAAGGTTATGGTAATCCAGACTCTGACTTGGTTATGATATCTTCAGGATTAGAAAAAGCCGGAATAAAATCGGTACTTATTACTGATGAATGTGCTGGATGGGCAGGAGATTCTCAACCTTTGGCAGATGCTAAGAAGGAAGCGTGTGCTGTAGTATCTACGGGAAATGTATCTCATCTTGTTCATTTGGATAAGCCGGATAAAATTATTGGTAATGTAGAAGCCATTAAGAACTTGGCTGGTGGATGGGATGGATGCTTGGATGAGGAAAAAGGAACTATCGTATGCGAACTTAACGCCGTTACTGGTTCTACATCTGAAATAGGATTCCACAATCTTACAGTTAAGCTTTACTAGGAGGTTTTTATGAAAAAAATATTATATTATGTAAATCAGTTTTTTGGACAAATAGGAGGAGAAGACAAAGCTGATTATAAGCCTCATTTTGAAGACAAACCGATCGGTTGTGCGCAAGCTTTTGATAAGGCTTTGGTAGATGGTCAAGTTGTTGGAACTATCGTTTGTGGTGACAACTATTACAACGAACATAAAGAAGAATCAGACAAATTTATATTGGATGTATTTGAAAAAATAAAACCTGATATTGTCGTAGCAGGACCTGCATTTAACGCTGGTAGATATGGTATGGCGTGTTCTGGAGTTATCAATTTATTAAAAGACAAAGACATCCCACTTGTAACTGGAATGTACATTGAAAACCCAGCTGTAGATATGTGTAGACTTCACAGCTACATCATTGAAACTGCGGATTCTGCAGCAAAAATGAGACAAGCCATAAAAGAAATGGTTACTTTGACAAATAAAATTATTGAAGGAAAGAAACTTTCTCCAAAAGAAGATAATTACCTTTCACAAGGTAGACGTTTGACAGAATTTTCTGACAAAATCGGTGCACGTCGTGCAGTTGAAATGCTTCTTAAGAGATTTAACGACGAAGAATTTGAAACAGAACTTCCAATGCCAGAATTTGACGAAGTTGAACCGGCAGCTCCAATAGCTAACATGAGTAAAGCGACAATCGCTCTTATCACAACTGGTGGTGTTGTTCCTGAAGGAAACCCTGACAAAGTTCAATCAGCATCAGCTCAAAAATGGGCAAAATACGATGTAAGTGATTTGGATGAATTAAAAGGAAAATTCATAACAATCCACGGTGGATTTGACCCTGTTTATTGTAATGCAAAAGCAGACAGAGTTGCACCTTTGGATCAACTTACAAGACTTAAAAAAGAAGGAGTAATTGGAAACGTGTTCAAATATTTCTACACAACAACAGGAACTGGAACTTCTGTAGCCAATGCTAAGAGATTTGGTAAGGAAATTGGACAAGAATTGAAAGATGCCAAAGTTGACGGCGTTATAATGACTAGTACCTGAGGTACTTGTACGCGTTGCGGTGCAACGATGGTAAAAGAAATAGAAAGATATGGTATCCCTATAGTTCATATGGCTACTATAACTACAATTTCACAATCAGTAGGAGCAAACAGAATTGTACCTACAGTCGCAATTCCATACCCAGTCGGTAACCCAGAATTGAAAGCTCGTGAAGATAGCTTAAGAGAAGAATTGGTTGAACGTGCTATTAAAGCATTAGAAACAAAAGTCGACAAACCGACTATATTTAAGTCTTAATGGAGGTGTAATTATGAGTGACAATAGAGGTAATTGGAATAGTAGATTTGGATATATCATGGCGGCAGCTGGATTTTCCATTGGATTGGGAAATGTGTGGAGATTTCCATATCTAGTTGGAACAAATGGAGGGGGAGCGTTCGTATTAGTTTATCTTCTAATATGTGTGTTCATAGGAATACCTCTATTCTATATGGAAGTTACACTTGGTAGAAAAGCGCAAGCGAGTCCAATTGCAGGAATGAGAAATCTAACTAAAAAAGGCAGCCCTTGGGTAAGTTTCGGTTGGCTTGGAGTATTGAGTGCGTTTTTCATTCTAACTTATTACATTCAAATAATGGGTTGGATATTAAACTATTTTGTGAAAATGCTTACAGGGGAAATGACAGGATTTACAGCAACACAGTACACTGAAAACTTTGGTAAAATGTTGGATTCTCCAATGACGCTTTTAATATTTACATTGATTTGTACAATCATAATTGGTGTCATTTCAGCTAAAAACTTAAACGACGGATTGGAAAAAGCTTGTAAATTTATGATGCCAGCATTATTTATAATGCTAATAGCAGTTGTAATTAGATCAATAACTCTTCCAAATGCAATTGAAGGTGTTAAATGGTATATGAACGTTGATTTCTCGAAAATAAATGCAGAATCCATACTAGCAGCACTAGGACAATGCTTCTTCTCAGTAGGAATCGCAAGTGGTGGTGCATTTGTATATGGATCTTATCTTAACAAAGACTCAGACATACCAACAGATGGATTAATGGTTATAGGATTTGACACACTGGCAGCTCTTATCGCTGGATTTGCAATATTTCCAGCAGTATTTGCACTAGGATTACAACCAGATTCAGGATCAAACCTATTATTCGTAACTATGAGTAACGTGTTTATGAATTTGCCATTCGGAAGATTTTTCGGAGTATTGTTCTTCTTATTGATGTTCTTTGCAGCGTTATCATCCGCATTAGGATATTTGGAACCTGTAAGTTCATCATTTACTGAATTACTTAATATTGACAGGAAAAAAGGCGTAATCTACGCACTAACATCAATATTTGTTGTGGGATTGTTAACTATATTTGGACAAAACATACTAAAGTCAGTCACAATAATGGACAAAAACTTGTTTGACTTTGCAGACTTCTTATCAGGAAATATATTAATGCCACTTGGCGCTATAGCGTTGATACTTTACACTTTATTCAAATGGAAATTCGATGTATTTAGAGAAGATGTAAATAACGGAGCAAATTCTATAAAAGTGCCTAAGTTTATGAAATACGTATCATATGTTTTACCATTTGTATTGATAATAATATTCCTTAAAGGACTAGGAATATTCTAGTAAAACAATTTCATATCTCTTATATAAAATACCAGAGTTAGATATCATTCTAATTCTGGTATTTTGATGTGTAAAATATTAGTTAAATGATTTACACTAAAAACTTTTTTTGTTAGAATTTAAGTAAGAGAAGAGGGTTTTAAATGAAAATATTAGACTTTAAACTATTCGATAATATATCGGACAGATCAAAGAGAGAGCTACTTAAATTAGATGTTTTTTCGAAAAACTATGAATCTGGTGAAAAGGTTCTTAGCAAGGAAGAAGATTTGAAGCATGCAATGTTTATTGACAAAGGTTGCTTAAAAGCGTGTGAATACACCATAAATGGAAAGGAAATAGTGTCCTCGTATTATTTTGCAGGGGACGCATTTCCATTTTACTTGTATTTTGGACACACTAAAAAGTTTCCATACGATGTATATGCTACCAAGAAAACAAAGGTGTACTTCATTCCATTAAAAGAGTTTGAGAAAATCATGGATACAGACATCGTCCTAACGAAAAATATCCTGAAATTTGTAGCTGAATACACTTGTTTTAACAAGCTTGTAATCAGAGCGACTCAGTATTCAAAAGTATCACAGAGGCTAGCTTATTGGATACTCCATTTGCAAGAAGTGGATTATTTGAAACTTCCAACCTCACAAACTATGCTTGCAGATATTCTTCGCGTCAACAGACCAAGTTTGAATCAAGAATTGAAGAAGTTCGCTGAAGACAAGGCGATTTACATAGAAGGAATGGAAATTCGCATAATAGACAGCGATTATTTACGAAAAATGATTGACTAGCTTTACCACCCGAAATTAACCAATACTTTACAAAAAATGTTTATTTTAGCTAAAAATATAATATAATATTGTTATGGAGGAAAATATGGAAACCATAATAGTTTTGATGTTTATAGCTAAGTGTTTGATGGATTTATATTTGAAGAGATTGTCCATCAAAAACGTTGGAGTGTTTGTGTTGATTTCGGTGTTTTTGTATGCGATATTTCGCAATACGAATACTACATCAAACTGCAACTTTGCTTTACTACTTGGCTGTAGCGACATGATGGTTGATGATTTCAAAACTAATGAGGTGTACTGGATTAATGCTTTGTTTTTCATCATTTGTAGCGTTATTGTTTCTGTGTTTTCTAGATTTTTCCTGACTAGTTTTCTGATTTTATTGGTTATTTTGATGCTTAATTTTTTCACTAAGGAAAAGTTTATGGGTAATGTGGATTGTTTGATTATTCTAGGACTTGGTATGAGCAAAAGTTTCACTGATTTGGTGAGTTTTGTGTTTTATCTTGGGATTATTAGTGGAATCAGGGCTTTGATTTATATTCTAAGAAAAGAAGAGAATGAGGAGATTGCATTCATTCCTGTGATTTGGTCTTCTTTTTTGTTGTATGTGGTGATGGGAAATGTTTTCTAGTTTAAAAATGAAAGCTAAGGCATTCAGTTTAATAGAGGTGATGGTGAGTCTATTCATTATTTCTGTTGTGATTATGACTTGCGTTTTTAAATACGACTTCAAAACTGATGTTGCAAGTAGAAAAGAGATTAATACGCTTGTTAGCGATTTGAAAAGTGCAAGAAGTGTTGCGATGAATTCGGGAAGAAGTATTCAATTTCGATTCGACACAAATTCCTATTATTTTTACGATTCTAATAAAATGAAGAATCTTTTTGAAAGAGATTTGAAAAATGGGACATTTCGATTAAATAAAGATGGAGCAAATACTATAGACTTTGGAAATATCGGCGCAAATATATCCAAGTCATCTGCAGCAACACATTTTCCGACTATTTATTACGAAACCAAAAACAAAAACAAAATATACAGGATAAATTGTTACATAGCGACAGGGAGAGTGGATGTGGATGAGACGAAAAAATAAGGGATTTACACTGCTTGAAGTTTTGTTTGCATTGTTTTTGGTGAGTCTTTGTGTCGTAGTGTATTATCCACAGCTTAAAAATGTGATTACGATGCAGGATAAATCCTACACTGAAAATGTTGTGCTACGTGATTTGGACAATTCTGTGGAGTATTTGAAAGCTCACGATGATGTGGATGTTTCAATTGTTGATGAGAATTCAAAAGTTGTGGTGACGAAAGATGATGTGGGAGATTTGGTTAAGATAAATGTCAGTGTAACTAATGGAGATATTGCGAAAAATGTGTCATTTTACAAAGAAAAGTAGGGGATTTACGTTGCTTGAAGTTATGGTGAGTTTGTTCATATTCTCCGTAGTGTTGGGTGTGATTTTCCTATCGTTTAAGACAAATTTTAAAATTATGCAGTCGAGTTTTACTCTGAAAAACAACGTAGACGATGTCGACCACTGCGCATATTACATAAAAAACGAAATCGAAAGGTCAAGGTCTGTAATTACAGAAAAGCCTAATTGGACTCATTTCGACCAATCAATGGGATTTGTACTAGTAAAATATATTGACAATAAGCAAAACTACGTGTATTTTACAAAAGAAAACGGCAAAATCATACGATACGCTTTTACAGATCCCAGTAGCTTTGATGAATTAAAAGAACACGGGCCCAACGGTAGGATAACTCAGAACAAACTCAAGAACAAAGCCGATGATTTCACATTTAGTCATGACGACAACTACATTTATTTAAAAGAAAATGGGAAGAAACTTGTAGTCTACATTGGAGATAAGGTAAAATGAAACGAAAATCCAAAGCCTACATTAGCATTTACGCGCTATACATGATATTCGTGTTGATGATTGTCATTGCGTTTGTGCTTGTTCAAGTGAAAAATATCAGAACTGTCAACGCTTACAAATACGACTACATTCAAGCCAAGGCGATTGCTTATTCAAAGGTTCGAATCATCAATCAAAGGAAACTTTTTGATGAAGAATTGAAGGAAAATTCTACAAAAGGAACATTTACCTTGCAGATTGCAGATATCCCAGAACTAAGCAGTCCAACGGAGATTAATTATTGCGAAGAGAAAGATGGAGCAACAAAAATCTTCTCATTTACAAGCAAATATCCAGAAAATAATGGATCCAGAGTAACGACTAGAATGGTGTATAATAGGAAAAACCCTTTTGAAAAAAGAATTATATCAGAAGAAAAAATCGACGAATTGTTGCCGGAAATCATTGAAGGAAACAAAAGCATCGAAATAAAAGATTGTTTAATATTTTCATTGAATGATGAAACGTATTTTGTGGACAAAAAGATAGCTGATGAAAAATACAACGAATTCGTAGCCGAAAAAACAAATCAAAACAACGAAGAAGTTTCGGAAGATGAAAAGGGAAATGGCTATGAAGAAAATAACGGAGATAAAGAAACAGAAATAGATGATGAATTTCTGACTAAATTAGTACAATTTTCCACAAAAGAAAAAAACATTCTAATTGATTCAGAAGATATCACGATATTTAACGACGTTACGATAGACGGAGTGTTTATCGATAAGGCTAACGTGTATTATGTAGAAAATGAAAAAATCCAAAAAACTCCTGAAATTACGGTTAATGGGATATTGATACTCAAAAATTCCAACGCAGATAGTTATAAAGTAAATGGAGAATATTTATCAACGAAAGAGGTCGACATAAAATTTACAGAAGATAAAACAAAATACACGAGTAAAAAATACGAGTTTGGGGGTAGTTATTACAAATAATCGATGGAATGATTGAAACTCTACTTTGAAATGATGTATAATATATATATGATAAGCGAAAAGGGGAGGGTTTGCTTATGAATAAATTTAAAAAAATAGGTGAAATGAATAGCAAACAATCTGAGCTTTACGATAATGTTTACGAGATTTTCGAGTTTATGGGAGAAACACTGGAACTTCCGAAAAATCGATTCAAAAATAAAAAAAACGGCTTGTTTAAAATGGGATTATTAGCTTTTATCATCACAGCTATTTTGGAATATTATTCAAGCTTTGACACAATTGCATTTATCAGGAGAAACTTTCTCGTAGGATACATTTATTTTGCGATAAGATGTGTGTTCATATTTGCGTTTGCTATTCTTAAATTCAAAATAATTTACAGAGTAGCTAACAAGTTTTTCGTAAAAGATGATTGGCGAGAAGACGAAAACTATAGCATATTGCTATTAGTTATGTTTCAAGCAGCAATGTCAATGGCACTTTATCCACTCGGAGTTTACATTGTTATTGCAGAAGCTTTCGTTATATTGTTGTTTTTCTTGGGACTTAACATCAAAAACTTCAAATTTGAGAAAATACCTTACGTTATCATCACATTCATGTCTTTGTACATTGGCTTGAGATTTGTTAGACTTTTCATTTACAACATAGTGATAAATTGGATAGAAACTACAAACATTGTTTTCTTATAACACAAGCGCTCACAACTGTGGGCGTTTTTTGAATGCAAATACATACAAAAATTAAAAAGGTAAGCCTCAAAGCCTACCTTTTTAAATAGAGAATTTTAAATGAAATGGTTAGTTAGCTAATTTATAAGTGATAACAACAGGTGTTTTATCAGCTGGAACTGAATCAGCTAAAGTATATTTAACTCCGTCTTTTTCGTCAGCGCCAATTAATTGTGATGCGTTTGAAGTTATTCCCAAAGGACAACTTTGCAAACATGTCATACAACCTGTATTCATATCTTTTGCTGGTTTTTGGTTACCACCAAATCTGATGTCTATTTCTTTTCCTGAAGAATCTTTTATAACATCATTAATTCCTTGTTCATTATCTGATCCTTGGAATTTGAATGTAAGATCAATCTTATCACCTTTAACGGCTTCTTTTCCCATGTTGTCCATTGTAACATTGTTACCTGGTTTTGCACCGATTTTTTCTAATGCATCGTACAAATCATTTTGGTTAGCATAAGAAACAAACATTGATTGTTCATTATTTTTACCGGATTTTGCTACGATAGCGTGCATTGTGCTTTCGTTTTTGAACTTATCGTTAACTTCAGCATAAACTTTGATTTGTTTGTTAGCTTCGTCAACAATCATAGGATTATCAGCTGTAGGTTCTTGAGCTTCTTCCTTCTTTTCTTCTGTTTTTTCCTCAGTCTTTTCTTCTTTTTTTTCTTCAGTTTTTTCTTCTGTTTTTTGTTCTGTAGAAGAAGTTTGTTTATTATCTTCCTTAGAACATCCTGCGAAAACCAAACTTGCCATTAATAATAATGCCAAAATTTTGAATTTTTTCATTATAATCATCCCTTCTTTAAATTATTTATTTGTTCTCGTTTCATCCATTAATACTATATCTTTATTTTATCACAGTTTTATATGTTCATTTATTGTAAAATCAAATAAATGACACACTACTTATAAATTTAGTGAATAAATGAAAATAATGTATAATAATTACAGAGGTGATTTGTGTGAAAAAATACGGAGAAGACGTGGCAATTGTAGAAGAAAATCCTAAACCTAAGAAAATTTACGATAATAATATGCGTCAAGGTGAAGAAATCATAGTAAAAAAGGGAACACCTACGATTAAAAAATTGTACTACGAAGATATCAACGGACAACCGACAATTAAAAAGGAAGAAATAATCGAAGAAGGATCTCCAACGGTTATAAAAGTTGGAACAAAGGGGATTATTAACGATTTGAACTTGAACAAATCTGATATATAATGTGATAAAATTCTACGTTTGTGGTATAGTATTAATAGAAATGAATTGTTAAATTCATTCAAATTTACAAGGGGGAAAATTTATGGCAAGCTTAAAAGGTACAAAAACAGCTACTAATTTGATGGCTGCATTCGCAGGAGAAAGCCAAGCAAATATGCGTTATACATACTTTGCAAAGACTGCAAAAAAAGAAGGATACGTTCAAATTTCTATGATATTTGAAGAAACAGCAAGAAACGAAATGGCTCACGCAAAAAGATTCATGAAATTTTTGAGTGAAGATTTACAAGACGCTGAAATAGAAATCGAAGCAGGATTCCCAGTTCACTTAGGAGACACTAAGAGTAACCTTAAATCAGCAGCAGAAGGAGAACACTTCGAAAATTCTGAAATGTATCCAGAATTCTCCAAAATCGCTGAAGAAGAAGGCTTCAAGGAAATCGCACACGTATTCACTGAAATCGGAGAAGTTGAAGAAGCTCACGAAAAAAGATACAGAAAATTATTAGAAAACATCGAAAAAGATAGAGTATTCGAAAGAGAAGAAGTATACTTATGGAAATGCAACAACTGTGGCTACATTCACGAAGGAAAATCAGCTCCTAAGAAATGCCCAGCATGTGATCATCCACAAGCTCACTTCGAAATCTTCAAAGAAACTTATTAAACTAAGACAATTAAGCCTCAAAAGTTTTATAGCTTTTGAGGTTTTTTTATTTTTCAGAAAAATCATTCTCGCTTTAAATTTCAAATATTAAAGCGAAAGTGTAAACAACACACATATCATACCAAAATTTTACGCAAAATTTTCCAACATTTTACCAAAGCCATTGACAATTAGCTAAAATTAGTATACAATATCTTTGTAATTATTTATCTATGGGTACCAAATAAATATTTGGTAGTTTTTATCTGATGACTATTGCTCGATAAAGAGCCTGGAAAGGATCTGATGTGATACTCTTATAGGCTAAAAAGAACAATAAGGTTCAGAGTTTTTACAAGAAAAAATCAGCAAACAAAAAAGCATCAAAACCAGAGATTGCAAAGGCAAGTTAAACTTGAACCGCAGTCTTTTTTTCGTGGTCAATTTTAACTTCCTAATTTCTAAACGGGGGAAGATAAAATGCTTAGTAGAATGCTAAAATTTTTCGGATTAACTAAAAAAGGATTACTTAAAATAATCCTAGGCTGTGCTATCATGGCGTTCGCAGTAGTGAACGTACATAAACAATCAGGCGTAACTGAGGGCGGAGTGCTTGGAATGATGTTGTTCTTGAACAAAATCTTCGGATTTGACCAATCAATAACATCAGTAGTGTTGGATGTGAGCTGCTACGTTCTTGGATTTTCAATAATGGGATTTGATTTTGTGAAGAAAGCTTTCGTAGCCACAATATCATTTGCCGCATTTGCGAAATTTTTCAATATTATAGGGCCAGTGTTACCAAGTATGTACGATGTGCCATTGTTAGCAAGTATTGTCGGAGGAATCTGCATCGGATTGGGATGCGGACTTGTAGTAAGTGAAGGTGGAGCAGCAGGTGGAGACGACGCCTTGGCAATGACGATATCCACTAAATCGGGACTCAAAATATCATTAGCGTATTTGTTCTCGGATATAACAGTGTTGGCACTGTCACTTTTATACATTCCAGTCGACAGAATCATGTTCTCACTTTTGACAACTGTAATATCATCATTTTTGATAGGACAATTCGAAGTAGAACTACCAAATCCAGAAATCAAAATGGCAAATCAAGCCGTATCAAAAGCTTAAATCAATCAAGCCTTGTGCTTGATTTTTTATTGCTCACATTCTCTTTCAAACACCAATTCGATTTTAGGATTGTTTCCAATACCGATTTTGGTTTTATTGATAGTAGTCACAAATCTAAAACCTTCCTTCGCATAATCATCTATGATTTTTTTATAATCATCTGATGCCAATCCACAAGTTCTCACTTCAACGTATTTGTATTCGTATTTTTGTTTCATAATATTCTCCTCAATTTATTTTGTTGTTAATAGATTATTACCCCAAATTTTAAAATAATATATCAAATGATTTACAAATAGCATAAAAAGATATATAATTGGATTAAGAAAACGATGTGCAAAATCAAAGGAGGGGTTTATGAGACTAAAAGACAATAAAATAATAATCCTATTGATATTTCTGACTAGTTCGATATTGATACTTGGATTTAATTATTTATATGGTAACAACAGAAAACCTTCTCCTTATTTTATGAGTGACAAACTTATAGCTTTTGAATCAAACAATAATAATCATAGCCTTGACTTTCTTAATATGAATGAAAATATATCAGTTGTAGCTGAAATAAAAAACTCCAAAGATGTTGCAATATATGATCCATTGATGAAATACTATATGGGTTCTACAAAAATAATTAATCCAGCTTTATTCAGGTATTTTTCAAAAGAAGATTACCAAAACAAGAATAATGTGTCTATTTTGATATATCCAGTGACTTATTTAGTAGAAGGGAAAATATCGGATTACGATAAAAAAGAAGTAGAAGATAATTATCATACTGAGATAATTAATATGTTTGATGTTCAATCTTACATCGCTAATGATGGAAAAGTCGATGTAGTGAGAAATCTATTCACAATTAAACCAGAAAATATTTCAACACTTTACATAGACTCTAGTGATGATAAGTCATTGAAATCGGTTGCAGAATCTCTTGAAAAAATCGGATACAAGAGAAAAGAAATCAAAATGTACGACAAGCTTACTCTAAGGGATTTAATAAGATCATATCCAGAATACAAGGTGTATGCTCAGTTTATTACTAATAGTACGGTCATGGCTTTGGCAATGTATGCAATTTCATTGTGGATGTTTTTGAACAAATACAAGAAATTCGTAATTATAAGTGCGAATTTTGGTGCAAAACTAAAAGACATTATGAAGATGTTCGTTGAAAAAGCCTTGGGATATAGTTTTATAACATGTGCGATATCAACAGTGCTGACGTATGGATATCTTGCAATTATTAATGAAAACGAAATCGCGATTTATCTTATATTGCAATTGCAGATTATTTTAATAATATTGACAGTGATTTTGAGTGCTTTAAGAGTTAAACTCAGCTACAATGATTTTGAAAAAGAGGTCTTGTATGATAAAAGATAATATTAAACTAGGGCTAATGGATGTTTTCAGAAATAAAGTTGTGTTTTGTTTAATGATGCTTTTAATTTTCTCATTGGGAACAATTGTGGAATCTGCAACAGATTCTTATTTGAGAAATACGTTCGTGGAGTTTCAATTAAGTGAAAAGCCTACATATAGCGCTGTTGTGTTAGAGACAACTAATGACAAGGGATACGATTATTCGAATACTTATGGAAAAAAACTGGATGATATATTTTTGAAAAACGGGCGCACTTTTACCACGAATTCATTGCTAAGTACAAATTACGACACAGATATATTTGTGTTGTTTGGAAAACTCAACAAAAACACTAATAGCAGAGTTTTTTGGTTAGTTGATAATAAAAATGTGGCTGACTTGAAGAATGAGGCGGAATTTGAAGTGGTTTCTCATGATACGATGGACTATGATATGATGAATCAAGAAATCAAACACTCTATTGATTACGATAAAAGAGTATTATTGGAGATAAAATCCGATAAATATAAAAATGTTAGTGGCTACAAGTTTCAAGATGGAGAAGTACTTGGTTTAATTGAGAATGCAAAGTTTTCAGAAGATGAGATAAATAAAGGCATTGACAGAGAATTTGAGAAGATTTTCGACGACAACAAGCTAATGGTCATTAATAATACAAATAAAAAATACGACGACGACGATGAAAATACATTCATCCTCAAATACATTGGTGTGTATTGTCTGATTATGACTGTGATAACAATATTGGGTTTTGTGATTTTCTTCAAATATATGCTAAAAAGCCTACAAAAAGAATACAAAATCCACATTTTATCAGGAGCTAGAACCAAGGATATTATGGCACGAAACTCCGTTTTTGTAGTTTTAGTAAATGTTGCAGCATTCTGTTTGCTTTTCGTATTAAATGGATTTGCAATTAATGTTTTTTCGGTAGTGGCGTTTATTTACATGATTTTATGTATATTGATATTAGAAATAGTTATGTATTTGATTTTGAAAAGAAGCGATCTGATTGATTTGATAGGTGATTGATTATGATAGAAATAAAAAATTTGACCAAAAAATTCAGCACAAATGGCGAAGAACTTCTTGTATTGGATAATGCTGAAATGAATATAAATGATGGGGACAATATCATTATTTCAGGAGAAAACGGAGCAGGTAAGACTACTTTTTTGAAAATTGTGGGATTATTGGATAGGAAATATTCAGGAGAATATATTTTGGATTCCAAATCAGTTGGGGATTTTAATGAAAAAGATATGTCTAAATACAGGAATGAAGTGTTTGGGTTTATTTTTCAGGAATACAATTTGATAGAATCAGAGACTACCTACGATAATATCCTCATACCATTAATTTACTCATCGAAATACAAGAGAGCTGACAGGAAACAAAGAATTCAAGAGATTAGCGAAGAATTTGAAATAACGGAGATTTTGAACAAAAAAGTAAAGTTTCTGTCAGGAGGAGAAAGACAAAAAGTGACCATTGCACGAGCTTTGGTGAATGACCCTTCAGTTATTCTAATGGATGAGCCCTCGAACACACTTAATCTGAGAATGAAGGATAAACTGATAGAATATATCGAAGTTTTGAAAAGAAAATCAAAAACTATTGTAGTTGTCAGTCACGACAAATATTTGACTGATAATTTGAAAAAACAAGATTTTGCGGAATATGAATTGGAAGATGGAAAGTTTCACAAAAATGAAGAATAATTTTAAATCAAGCCTTGTGCTTGATTTTTAATTGCAAGAAAACTTGGGTATATATAATTAACTGGAGGTTTTTATGGAGAATACAAAAAAACTAAAATTTTCTAATCTTTTGATTGCGATTTTACAAGGAGTTATCCTTTTGCTTTTGTTCGTAATTCCAGAGCTTATTGTTGGAGTGATTGGAGGAATTGTTGCTCAATTTGTAGGATTTGATGGCAATTTCCAAGATTTTTATGTGAAAAATGGGGCGGCTTTTCTTCTATGTGGACAAATCCTGAGGATTATTATTTTCCTTTTAATCATTAAATTTAGAACGAAGATTTTTCAAACGAAATACAATAGGGATTACTTAAAGAAAAGAAAGATTTCTTTTTCTGAAATCGTGAAACTTTTCGTGGTTGGAATTGGTCTTATGGGTCTTATCAATATTACTGTTGCTTTGATGATGTATTTGGGCAAATTCTTCCCACAAATCGTGTCCAGCCTTGAAGTTTACAACAAGGCATCTGAAGAATTGATGAAGGGCAATATGATGTTGTCGGTTCTTGCTATTACGATTTTCGCTCCGATTTCAGAGGAGTTGATGTTGCGTGGGACTTTATTCACAGAAAACGAACGACTTCTTCCTTATAAATGGGCGATTATTCTGAATGGAATTGTGTTCGGAGTGTTCCATTTTAATTTGTTCCAAGGAGCGTATGCATTAATCGGAGGAATTGTGATTTGTGCGGTGTATTATTACACAGAAAGCATTTACGCATCCATTCTTCTTCACATGATTAACAACACTTTCAGCGTGGTTATTTCTTCGAATGAGGCTGTGGTTCAAAGTTTTTCTTCGATTTTTGGGATAGTAATGCTTGTGTGTATGGTTTTGATGTTTGTTTTCTTGAAAGATTTCAAGAAGAAACGAGAACTAAGACATTTGAATTACGAAGATTTAAAAGAATAAATTTGAAATTATCGACAAACCTCGATGTGTAAACTCGCATTGAGGTTTTTTGTTTATTGTAATCAGATGTTGATTTTTTTGTTGAAAAACTATAGTATAATAGCATGTAAGTGAGGTTAGATTATGATTTATTTGGATTATGCGGCGACATCTTTGAAAAGGGTGGAGCTTATTGAATATATTATGAATAATATGATGGATTTTGATGCGAATGCTGATAGTATTCACAAAATGGGAAGACTCGCGAAGAAGACTTTGGAGAATTCCCGTCACGAGATTGCGAAGTTTTTGAATACTACGGATGATAGGATTGTGTTCACAAGCGGTGCGAGTGAATCCAACAATTATATTATCAATAATTTTTCTGATGAGAATTACGATATTATCACATCACAAATAGAGCATCCATCTATTTTGAATCCACTAGATCACAACAAATCTAATGTAATTTTGATAGATGCACAACAAAACGGTGTGGTTGATTGCGATGAAATTATTCAAAATATCACACCTAATACAAAGCTAATTATTCTTCAACATGTAAACAATGAAACGGGAGTTATTCAACCTGTGAAAAAACTTGGCGAATATTTGAAGGATACGGAGATTTGGTATCATATCGATGCGACTCAATCCGTGGGTCATGTGGATGTCGATGTTGAGGATTTGCACTGCGATTCGTTGTCGTTTTCGGGACATAAACTAGGAGGACTCAACGGATTCGGGGTGTTGTATATAAGGAAGGATTTGGATAATCTGATTTATGCAGGTGAGCAAGAAAATTACAGACGAGGTGGCACTTCTTTTGTGATGGGGGCATTTACTTTGGAGAAATCTCTTTTAAAATCTGTCGAAGAACGTGAGTATATTGCAAATTTGAAGAAGATTTTCATTGAAAACATCAAATTTGATTACAAAATTAATGGTAACGTGGACAATTCTGCATCTCACATTTTGAACTTGTACATTCCGTTTGAGAAGAATGATTTCTTGTTGACTTATTTGGATATGCACGGGGTGTGCGTGTCAGCAGGGTCTGCTTGTTCTGCAGGTAGCATCACTAATTCACATGTGATTGAAAATATGTACGACGGGCAAAGGGCAGAACATTCGGTGAGGTTTAGCTTTGGTTTTAAAAATACAGAAGAAGAAATATTAAAAGCGGTAAATGTGTTAAATGATTTGTACGAAAAAGGAAAATACAATGGATAATTCGAAAATAAAAGTAGTAGTAGGAATAAGTGGAGGCGTGGATTCGTCAGTGGCGGCACTTTTGTTGAAACAACAAGGATATGATGTCGTGGGAATTTTCATGAAAAACTGGGACGAGACAGATGATGATGGCGTCTGCACGGCAGAAGAAGATTACAAGGACGCGGTGGCTGTTGCGAATGAAATCGGCATAGATTATTATTCGATTAATTTTGAGAAGGAATACTACGACAGAGTGTTCACCTATTTCTTAGACGAATACAAAAAAGGCAGAACTCCCAATCCCGACATAATGTGCAACAAAGAAATCAAATTCAAAGCGTTCTTGGATTTTGCGATGAAATTAGGCGCAGATTATGTGGCGACGGGTCACTATGCTAGAATCGAACGATGTGATGACGGAGTGAAGCTACTTCGTGGGCTTGATAATAACAAAGACCAGACGTATTTTCTAAGCCAACTTACACAAGACCAAATCAAAAATGTAATGTTTCCAGTTGGAGAACTTCAAAAAAAAGAAGTGCGTGAGATAGCGAAGAAATATAACTTGGCTACGGCTGACAAGAAAGATTCTACGGGAATTTGTTTCATCGGAGAGAGAAATTTCAATGAATTTTTGTCACATTATTTACCAGCAAAACAAGGAAACATAGTAGATGTCGATGGCAACATCATGGGCAAACACAATGGGCTTATGTATCACACAATCGGTCAACGAAGAGGGCTTGGAATTGGCGGAGACGGAGCAGCGTGGTTTGTGTGCGGTAAAAATTTGGAGAAAAATGAATTAATCGTATGCCAAGGAGAAGACAATCCACTATTGTACTCCAACAAATTATACGCCAGTCAATTTGAAACATCGCTAAATCATTTGGACAGAAACGAGTTCGATTGTACAGCCAAATTCAGATACAGACAAAAAGACATCAAAGCGCACGTAAAATTCATCGACGACACTCATGTGGAAGTCACTTATGATGACACAAAAGCCGTAACACCAGGACAAGCAGCAGTGTTCTACGACGGCGAAGTGTGCATAGGATCTGCGATAATAGACGAAGTGTACAATGGAGATAAAAAATTAATGGTGTAAAACAGTCCACTAGGTTGTAAAATCTGGTGGATTTTTTGGTTGAAAATATTTAAAATGTATGTTATTTGTATGTTGTTTGTGATAAAATAATATTGAAAGGAGCTGGTATTATGGCACAAACAAATATTAATATAAGAATGGATGAAAATCTAAAAAAACAATTCGATTCATTTTGTTCAGAGGTTGGAATGAGTATGTCAACAGCTTTTAATATCTTCGCAAGAACGGTTGTAAGACAAAGAAAAATTCCTTTTGAAATATCTACAGAAAAAGATCCATTTTACAGCGCTGAAAACATTGAAAGATTAAAAAAATCCATAGAACAAATGGAAAAAACTGGTGGGACTATTCATGATGTAAACAATAAGTAACCTCCAATTATTACAATATGGCAAATAGTGAATAAATTGACGATATTTGTGGTAAATATTATATAAGAAGGAGAGTAGGCTATGCAAAAACAAGAAATAAAAGAAGCGATTGATGTGTGTGACGATTTAATAATAAAACTTGAAGATGTACTTAACGATTTGAAATCGGCGAAAAACTGGGCTATGGCAGATTTTATATTTGGCGATGGTATGATTGGTTTTTTCAAAAGAAGCAAAATGGAAAAAGCTCAAAGCAAACTTCACTTAATCGAAAATCTTTCACTTAGATTAAAAAAAGAATTGTCGGACATTCACGTGGAATTGGAAGATTTTGGAGATTTGTATTCAATGAAAGATTTTATGCTAGACATTGTGTTCGACAATCCATTTACAGATTGGAGAATCAGAAAAGAAATCAATCAAGTGTACGATTCAACGTATGAATATTTGGAAAATATTGAAATGTTGAGAGATAACTTAACAAAAGAATACAATAAATTGTAAAAGAAGAAGTGTATGATAACGATGTACATCGGGTAATTATTTATAGTTACAAAATGTCAAAGTTTGGTTTTATTGTTGATTTTTCAAAAAAAAAAATGATATAATTAAGTTACCAACATAAATGTTGAGTAGGATTAATAGAAAGGTTTTCACAAAAAAGGAGGAGTATCATGAAAAATGATAAGAAATTTACAATTGTGGCAATACTTTTTGCAATATCACTTGTGTGCAATGCGTATTTTTTAACTAACATGACAAAGGCTGACGATGCTGACACTCATAGAATAATTGAAAGATACGTCAAGGAAAATCCCGAAAAAGAAGACGATACTTTAATTAAAGCTACATTAGAAAAGTTTGCCAAGGACGAAAAACATTTGGTATTGACTCAAGATGGCAAAGACGTAACCAAAGAGCATGAAGATAAGTTGTTGGAATTCAACAAAAACCAAGACTATAAAGCAGCCAAAGAATACGTCCTCAATGAAAATATATCAATCGGTTATTCAGACGACAATATAAAATAGACAATTAGCAGTTAAGTATATAATTAAAACCTACTATGAAAACAAGAAAAATAATTTTAATGTTAATGCTTGCTTTTATTTCTGTAGTGTTATCTATAGTATATGTTGCAAGATCGAATAAGAATATTAGTGATTTATCTGAAATGAGTTCATCAATTGAAGATTATACAATAAAATTTATAAGCGATAGAGGTTTCGGAAATGATAGGTTTGACATCTATTCTTTTTCATTAAAGAGTCAGGATAATCTAAAAGATTTTAAGCAAAAGAATGACGAACTCGATCAGATTTTTGATAACAATTTTGAGACTATGATGGTATCTGAACAAGAAAAAAACAATAAAATACAAGAATTAAAAGCAGATATTGAGAAATTAAAAAATTCAAAGCATATACTTTATAAGTATATTGAAAAAGATGGAACAAAAAAATTATATTTGTATGATAAAAATACCAATAAAGGTTATTGTATGATATTGACAATATAAAATAACAAACAAAAATAGCAGCTCATGGCTGCTATTTTACTTTACCACGACTTGTACTCCTTTGAGTATGTCGAATGTTTCTTTGTTTAGTTTTTCATCGAAGCTATCAGTCAAGTTTTTGTCGACTATGACTGTTGCTTCTGGGTTGAATGTTTTGGAGAGTATTGCGTTGGAAAGTATGCAGATGTTGGACACAAGTCCACACAATTCTATTTCTGAGAATTGGTGTTCTTTTAAGTAATCACAAAGTTCAATGCTACCAAATGTTGGTTTTTCGATTAATATGTCTTCTTTTTCTACTAATTCTGCAACTTTTCCGTACAATTTGTGTCCGTTACTTCCTTTGATACAATGTTCTACTGGGAGGAATTTGCCTTCTTGTGTGTTCAAATAATTTTCTTCGTGTGTATCAAATGTGAAGATGATTTGTTCATTGTCTTCTCTTGCTTTTTTGATTCTGTCACAGATTTTGTCTTCTAATTTGGATGCATCGTCAAAGCCCAATGCTCCGTCTACGAAATCATTTTGAAAATCTACTACGATTAAAAGTTTGTTCATTTTTCTCTCTCCTTTAAATCATTATATCTCAAATACAAAATTTTTTACAATAAGTGTTTAAATTATCAAAAGATTGGTATATAATCATAAAGGTTAGGAAAATAAAATTAAACAGTCAATCGGCAGAAAAATAATGTTTGGTTGATTTTTATGAAGGAGAAAATATGGATAAAATATATATAACTGGTCACAAAAACCCGGATACGGATTCGATCTGTGCGGCGTTGGCTTATCAAGAATTGAAAAAAAGAACTGGAGAAGAGAACGTCGAAGCGATAAGACTTGGCGATGTTAGCAGGGAAACTCAATTCGTGTTGGATTATTTCGGAGTAGAAGCTCCAACTTTCATGGATTCCATGAAGCCACAAATCAAAGACATAAGCTTTGATGCTGCAATGTGCGTATCGCAACATGCAAGTCTGTACAAGGCGATGAATTTGATGCAAGAAAAAAAGGTCGCTAGTTTGCCTGTAATCGACATCGAAGAAAGACTTCTAGGAGTTGTGTCTTTGTCAGACATTACAAAATGCTACATGGATGTGTGGGATGACCAAATCCTTTCTCATTCAAATACTCCTGTTGAAAACATCATCGATGTTTTGAGCGCAAATATTTTGAATATCCCAGCAGAAGACAGAGCATTGTCGGGCAAAATGGTTGTAGGAGCTATGGATCCAAAACAAATGGCAAAGTATTTGGAAGAAAATGACATCGTGATTTTGGGTAATAGAGAAGATTCACAAGTAGATGCGATAGACAAGAATGTGTCCATGATTATACTTACTGGTGGCAACAAATTATCAGATGAATTGATAGAAAAAGCAAAACAAAAAGACATCATTGTAATTTCTACAGAGTTTCAAACATACATGGCAGCACGTCTTCTTCCACAATCTGTGCCTGTAAATTACGTTATGACAAGAGATGATGTAGTTAATTTCACATTGACTGACACTGTTGAAGATGTGAAAAACACAATGTCCAAGACAAGATACAGATCATATCCAGTAGTCGACAATCAAAACAAAGTTGTGGGAAATATTTCCAGATATCACGTTATCAATGAAGAAAAGAAAAAGCTAATCTTGGTGGATCACAACGAAAGAAACCAATCAGTTGATGATATGGAATGCTGCGACATCACAGAAATCATCGACCACCACAGAGTTGCAAATGTCGCTACACAAAACCCAGTTTATTTCAGAAACGAACCTGTTGGATCAACATGTACAATTCTTTCCAAAATGTTCTTGGAAAAAGGAATTGTTCCTACAAGACAAACTGCGGGATTGTTGTGTTCAGCGATAATTTCCGATACATTATTGTTCAGATCACCAACCGCAACTGAAACAGACAGAATGATTTTGGATAGAATGGCAAAAATCGCCAACATCAACCCGGAAGAATTTGCGATGGAAATGTTCAAAGCAGGAACATCATTAGAAGGAAAATCACCAGCAGATTTGTTAAACACTGATGTGAAGACATTCAACATCGAATCATACACTTGTAGAGTAGCACAAATCTTCTCCATGGATTTGGATAATCTTGGCAAAATCAAAGACAGTTTACTTGAAGAAATGAACAAAATTAGAAACGACAAGAAAGAAGCTACATTTGTACTAATTCTTACAGATATCTTCAGAGAAGAAAGCGAAGTTTTGGTTTCTGGAATGTTCCAAGAACAATTAGCAGGAGCCTTCGATACTAAAATCGACAACAATTCATTCTTGGCAAAGGGACTTCTTTCAAGAAAAAAACAAATGATCCCAAAACTTAACCAAGCTGTGTTAAAATATATCCAAGAGAATTAATTTGAAAGGGAGAGATAAATTGAAAATTACAATTTTAGGGGCAGGAGCAATGGGTTGTATGCTTGCAAAAGCAATCGAATCTCCTGGTAACGAAGTCAATTTAGTAGATCCATACGAAGCTCACATGGAAAAAATTAGAAAAGATGGAATCAGAATTATCGACAGAACTGGCGGCGAAAGCACAGTAAAAGTAACATCTGCAAACACATCTTCAGAAAATTTGGAAGTTCAAGATGTCGTTGTAATTCTTGTAAAAGGATACGACACAGAAAAGATTTTGACGGAAAATATGAACATCGTAGGCGACAAAACAGTCGTAATGACACTTCAAAATGGTATCGGCAACGTCGACATTTTGAAAAAATACATCAAAGAAGAAAACATCGCACAAGGAATTATGTTCATCTCTGCATCTATCGAAGAACCAGGAGTTATCAGTGCAGGATACGACAGCGAAAAAACCAACGTAATATTTGGCGCTATCAATGAAAACCACGACGATAAATTGTTCCACGAAATCGAAAAAACATTCAGCATGAACGACATCAAAACAGAATTAAACCCAGATGTAGACAGAATTATGTGGAGAAAATTATACATCAACGCAATCTACAACCTACCTTGTGCAGTAATGCATTTGTCCACAAAATACACTAGAACTGACGAAAACTCCGTAGCAATATTAAAGGCTATCTCAGACGAATTCATAGCTGTTACTGACAAATTGGGCTACAATTTCGACGGCGACAAACTTTTCAGAAAATACGTCACAGATGCATTCGAAGAATACGGAGACATATTGCCATCTGCAGCACAAGATACACAAAAACACAGAAAAACTGAAGCAGAATTCTTAAATGGAGCTATCGTAAGACAAGCGAAAAAACTTGGACTAGAAGCACCAGTTAATGAAACAATCTACAGATTAGCAATGGTTCAAATGAACAACTACGACAATATGTTTAGTTTGTAAAATAAAATACGACAATTATTGCCACCAATAATTTTGGAAATATCCAATTTTATTGGTGGTTTTTGTTTGCTAAAATAAAAAAGCAAATAAAAGAACATTAAATTTATTTAGAAAAAGTATTGCGTTTCTTAAGAAATTTTTTTATAATAAAAAAGCGATACTGATAATCAAAACCATTTGTGAGCTGATGAATAGTTAATAAGTTGGAAAATATTAGTATAAATTTCTTATAGAAAGGAAAAATATGGAGAGAGATAAATTAAAAAAATATTTATCTTTTACTCTTGCTACATTAGTAACAGTTGCGATGGCGTTTTCTATTATTTCTTATAATAAAAAACACAAGATAAATTACGCTATAAACAACAAAACACAAATAGCATCTGGTAGTAATGTAGAGGGATTAAAGGATGGAGAATACGAAGGAAATAGTCAGGGATACGGTGGAGATTTCAAGGTCAAAATTAAAATAAAAAATGGAGAGTTGTCGGCGATTAATGTCGTAACAAACAATGAAACACCTGAATATTACGAAAAAGCATCTGTAATTATTGCGCAGATTTTGGAAAAAGGAAACACCGATGTGGACTCGATTTCAGGAGCGACGATTTCATCTGAAGCGATTAAAAATGCTGTAAATGATGCGCTACATAAAGCTGGTTCAAAAAAAGAAGCACCAAAACTAGCAGAAAAAACACAAAAACATAATACACCAAATGTAGCCACAAAAGGACTAAAAGATGGAGTGTACGAAGCAAGTTCCAATGGTTATGGTGGAAGATTATCGGTAAGGGTCACAGTAAAAAACGGCAAATTGACAAATATTGACGTGATTTCAAATAACGAAACGCCGTCTTATTTTAACAGAGCATCTTCTGTGATCGACAGAATTCTAAGCACAGGAAGTGTGAATGTGGATTCTGTTGCAGGTGCTACAATATCTTCAAACGCAATCAAACAAGCAGTATCCAAAGCGTTGGCACAAGCAGGTTCCAAAGAAAAAGCGAAGATTTCAAAAGTAAATCCAAACGCAAAATCAGGCAAGAAAAGCATCAGAAATCTTGTCGGAAAAATTTCCGTAGGAAGCAAACAAATAAAAGATGGTCAGTATATAGGAGCTGCACAAGGTTTCAACGGGCCAATCAAAGTAAGAGTTACTGTAAAAGAAGGATCCATTGCGAAAATAGAAATATTATCTCATCACGATGATAATCCATATTTCCAAAGAGCTTCTCGTGTGATTTCGAAAATTCTTGGAAAACCTGGGAAATCAGTGGACACAGTATCACAAGCGACATATTCAAGTAGAGGAATTATAAATGCAGTCAACAACGCATTGTCCAAAGCAGGAGTAGCACCAAACATATCCAAAGAAAAATCAAAAAATTCTAAAGAAAAATCTTCAGGAAATAAAAACCAAGAAAAAGAGAATAACAAAAAACCACAAAACAACCCAGAAAATAATTCAAAAACGAATAACAGCAGTAAAATAAATGACGCAAAACTAAAAGACGGTCAATACACAGGAGTTGCACAAGGATTCAGTGGACCAATCACAGTTAGAGTTACAATAGCCAATGGATCAATTACAAATGTGGAAATATTATCTCATAGTGATGATGCACCATATTTTGCAAAAGCAATGTCTGTAGTTTCAAGAATTCTTGGAAAACCTGGAAAAACGGTGGACACAGTATCACAAGCGACATATTCAAGCAGAGGAATTATAAATGCAGTCAACAACGCATTGTCCAAAGCAGGAGTAGCGCCAAACGAATCTAATCAAAAACCAGAAAAAGAAAACAGCGAACAACCAGACAATAAACAACCGGAAAAGGAAAAATCAAATAAAGACAAGCCAGAAACGGACAAGAATGACCCACAAAAAATTGACGACGCTTTGAAAAAATACTACAATGATAATCCATTGAGAGATGGAGAGTATAGTGGATGGGGCATTGGTTACATCAACACAAGGAAAACTAAGACCTACATCAAAGTTGAAAATGGTGAAATATCCGACATCAAAGTAGGTAAAGATTCGGAATACGGAGACGACATGGGGCCATTTAGAAAAAAAGCTGAGAAAGTTTTATCGTTCTTAAAAGGAAAAGAAGGACGATTAAATCTTGCAAAAATGGGATTATACCGCGAGTATTTCGAACAAATTAGAAACAGCAAAGATCCAAAATCAAAAGTAGAAGAATTATTTGGAAAACAATACAGTACACTTTTGAATGGACTTTCTGGAAACAACATTAAAACAGAATCTGATTTGACACTACTTTCAAGAGCCGTAAAAGCATACATGTCAGACAAATACAACTCAAAAGAAATGTTTGACAGTATATCTGGTGCGACTGTGAGCGCAAGTGGAATCGCACAATCGACAAGAGAAGCGACAGCAAAATCGTCAAATGATTACAAGAATAATTCAGATGTCAAAGAAATCAAGATTATATCACCTAAAAACAAAACAATTGAAGTGAACAAAAACGATGCAGCAGATTTTTCTGAAATGAAGATTATTGTTATCAAAAAAGACGGTTCATCCGAAAAAATCGGCTGGACAGATTTTCAAGCCAATGGAATTTCAATTACAGATGATAAGGGCAACGCGATTACGAATGATTTGTCAAAATATTCCGATACAAACGTAATCAAAGCAAAAGTTGTTCACGAAAAATCATTGTCATACGATGAGTTCAGAATTCTAATCGGAAACTACAGCAAGGATTATATCGTAGGATTGGAATACAGCGTTGACGGAATCAAATGGTACAGATTGGAAAATGCATCAAAAGATTTTGAAAATACAAACAACATCGCAGACAGACAAATAATTGATGCACCAACGTCATTTGAATTTTCGAAAGTAAAAATTCGCGCAGTATCGAAAAACAACAAAAGATACGAATATACAACATCAAACGCTGCAATCAACAACACTCAAGCGAACTATCATCTCGTATCGAAAGACAATCCGAACTTGCCAAGCGTAATATTTGTAACATTCAAATTGTCGGGAAATGAATCGGACAAGAAACTTGTCGAAGACAAAGAAAAAGAAAACCCACAAGAAAAAGAACAAGAAACAAAAGAAGAAATCCCTGTAGATCAAAAAGTAATCGACACAAGCTTGATGGATTCTAACGGACAAAAATGGATCGAAGGAAAACCAATCAGACCGGCGACAGTTACAAGTCTTGATAAAGACGCGAAAATAATAGCGAAAATAGATGGATTGCCACAAGGATTATCATTTGACGGAACGACAATAACAGGAACGCCACAAGTAAGCGCAGAAGGTTGGCCAGAAGATGGAAGTGGATTCAAAACAATCACACTAAAATTAAAAGCAGAGAAAAACGGCAAAATATTAGTGAGAACATTGACATATTGGTTGTATCGTGACAAAGACCGTGACGGAATATCAGACGACGATGATGTGGATAAAGGAGAAAAATTCACACCACAAAGAAATGGAGCACAGCCAATAATAGTCAACGGAACAAGACCTACAATAGAAGATTTCAAAAAGAAATTCTCCAACATCCCACAAGATGGATCGGTAGAAGTAATAGTTGAAAAAGAACCTGATTATACAAAAGTAAGTGAACTTCCACAACGAGTTAATCTGATTTTCAAAGTCAAAGGAATAAAAGAAGTTGGAAAAAGCTATGTGATGGTAATAGTGAAAAAACCAGTCGACAAAAAAGCTGAACAAGAAACAAAACAAGAAATCCCTGTTGATCAAAAAGTAATTGACACGAGCTTGATGGATTCCAACGGACAAAAATGGATCGAAGGAAAACCAATCAGACCAGCGACAGTGACAAGCTTGGATAAGGACGCGAAAATAATCGCCAAAATAGACGGATTGCCACAAGGATTATCATTTGACGGGACGACGATAACAGGAACACCACAAGTAAGTGCAGAAGGCTGGCCAGAAGATGGAAGTGGATTCAAAACAATCACACTAAAATTAAAAGCCGAAAAAAACGGAAAAATATTAGTGAGAACATTGACATATTGGTTGTACCGTGACAAAGACCGTGACGGGATATCAGATGATGATGACTTAGACCATGGAGAAAAATTCACACCGCAAAGAAATGGAGCGTCACCAATAATAGTCAACGGAACAAAACCAACCATAGAAGATTTCAAAAAGAAATTCTCCAACATTCCACAAGATGGATCGGTAGAAGTAACGCTTGAAAAAGAACCTGATTATACAAAAGTAGGACAATTTAGAGTTAACATAATATTTAAACTTAGAAAAACACAAGAAATATCAAAATCTTATGTGTTTATCAAAATCGAGAAACCTGTTGTAGAAGAAAAAGACAATGAAAAAGAACCTGTAAAAGATTCTTCAGATAAAAAGTCAGAAAAATCTCAACCCAAAAATGAAAAAAACAACGATAAAACTGATTTGAATATCGACACTAAAACACAAGATGAAAAACAAAAGAATTTGGAAAACTTGAAGGAGGAGATTAGATGACTTTAATAATAGGAATACTTTTCACTATAATATTTTATAGCTTAACAGCCCAATCGATAAAAAAACATCCGGGGGCATATTATTTGGGAATGTATGCGTGGACGGGACTAGTTGTGTGTTATT
Organism: Finegoldia dalianensis; assembly: GCF_046255015.1. Lineage (NCBI taxonomy): Bacteria > Bacillati > Bacillota > Tissierellia > Tissierellales > Peptoniphilaceae > Finegoldia > Finegoldia dalianensis. The sequence goes on along the minus strand of NZ_JBDLBQ010000002.1, from coordinate 139,191 downwards.
ACAACATGGGTTACTACAGATATTTTCCAACTTGGTTCAACGATTATTTCATGAAAATATTCTCTAGAGGAATATTTGCAACGGCAACATTCATGATAGTAATGTTCTTAGGGACCGTTACAAAACACAATGATTTTTCAAAAAAACTGATGAGCATTCGTGGAGAAATGTCTATCATAGGAAGTTTGTTGGTGATAAGCCACAACATAATATTTGGAATACACTATTTTCCAGTGCTATTCACAAATCCTTCATCCTTGCCACAAAGAGAACTAATCGCATCAATAATAACAATATTTTTATTGTTGATGCTGATTCCACTTTTCGTGACATCATTCAAATCAGTTCGAAGAAAAATGAACGCAAAAAACTGGAAGAAACTTCAAAGAATGGCGTATCCTTTTTTCATTGGAATTTATGTGCATGTAATGGTACTTTATTCAAATGATTGGAAAGCACACCTCTCTGGAGTTATCATATACACGATTATTTTTATGAGTTATGTGATATTGAGACTCAGAAAATCATTTTACAAGAAGAAAAAATCACAAAAACAGAGATAATTTAGTTTGTTTGTATAATAATTATGATATAATGTAACTATCAAATAAGAAAGGAACATATATCATGTCAGAACAAGAAATTTACGAAATTACGAGAAATTATGCTGTAGTCACAGCGATATTTCTAATCCTTAGCGTTTTCGGTATCTACTTATCATTAAAACGCAAAGACGATCATTTGCTAGGAATCGTAACAAGTGTATTTCAAATAGCAATATCATTTGCAATGTTGTGCATGAACTTCACAATAACTTTGCTACACGATGGAATGGGTGCAGATGACACAATGCTTGTGAATTTCTGCTTGTACGGATGGTTATTGGCATTAGTATTGATGGCAGTAAGTGCAATAATAACCATTAGAAATATCTTAAAACAACGCAAAAAACAAACAAAATTGAATTACTAAAACAACGGCCACCAACAATAGTTGGTGGTTTTGCTGTCTATAATCATACAGATTGATTATTACCAGTAAATATTATAAAATAAAATAAAAACAGGAGGGAATATATGAAAAACAAATTCAAATTAATCGTTTGCGTGAGCTTTATGTTGGTATTATTTGCAAGTTGCAACCAAAAACAAGATAAGCCTACAAAAAAAGCCACAGGAGTTGAATCAAAAAACGTAACCACAGAAGAAGACAAACAAAAGAAAATCGAAGAGTACGAACAAAACATCAAAGGCGTCAAGGAAATCAAAGTTGCAGAACTTGATGAAGTGAGTGCCGGAAAAGAAATCACAGTGTATCTTGGAAGAAAAACTTGCCCAGATTGTCAGAAGTTTTCAAAAATATTCAAACCATTCGTATCCAAATATGAAATCTACTACATAGATAGCGTCGCTGGAATCAAGAAATCTCCAGAAGATTTGAAGAAATTCAGAACTGATAACGACCTCAAAACAGTTCCAGCAGTGTTTCGAGTTAAAGACGGAAAAATCACCGATAGAATGAACATCGACGACAAAGTGGGGACTACACCAGAAGAATTACAAAAGTTTTTTGATAAGAAATAAGTCAAAGCCATAACGTTAGTTATGGCTTGTTGTTTTAGTTTCCCAATCATCATCGAGAGGAGGATATTTAAATTTTTGTCTTTCTTTAGGGCTCAGACTCTTATAATCATCTTTTGATTGGAATTCGATAGAATCTAATCTAATTTTACCAGGATTTGGGTAATCGTCGTAGGTATAAACGAGAGTAAAACCCGCAGGATCTTTTATCTGCACTCTGTATACTTGGTTTCCTTTTATATAATCTTTTATCGCTTTTATCTCTTTTATGTTATCTTTTTTTATCCCTTGAACTTCCATGTATTTGTACAACTTTTTGTATCCGTAATGTCTTTGAACAGGGACAGCTATAATCCATTTTATAGCTACAAAGACCACAAGACATATTAGTAGTATTTTGACTATTGAAAACTTTTTCTTTTTCATATATAACGCCCCTCTCTTTGAGATTATTATACTATAAAATACAAAGGAATCGAAGGTATGAAAATATTTTTTTCTATTATTTTATTTATTAAAATTGTTAACTTACCATACTTCTTTTCCTGTAATTTTTCCCCAATCAATATCTTCTTTTGAATATTTGCCATTAAAATCCTCAAACAAATCTTCAATATTTATTTCATCATCAGAAGAATTTTCGATTATTAGTTTATTATCTTTAATTTTTAAATCCAAAATATCATCATCTTTCCAATTTAAAACATCCAAAATCGACCCTGGAATTTGCAACAAATGAGAATCTTCACACCTATATAATTTGGTTTTCATAAATCCCCCTAAACGTTAAGTCATTAATGCATCTAGTATATACCTTTTTTAAAAATTTTTGAATGTCATTTGATATTCCTCCATCAAAAATATAGTATAATTATAATACAAACAAGAAGGAGATATACAGATGCAAAAAACAACAAAAACAAACTTCAGAAAAATATTGAAACTAGTTTTATGGGCAGGTCTGATTATATTTTGTATCAATTTAATTATAAAATATCCTGTACACAGACACATTGGTTTTGACAGGATGTATAAGTACATGGATATGCAGAAAATCCCAAGAAGTGATATCAAAAGTGTGAGGGCTTTCAGATCCACAAAAACGGACGATTATGTTTATTGGGTTGTGTTAAAAGATATGGAAAATTATAGGTTTGAATATGGATATAATTTGAAAAAAGATAACATGTTATTGAACATTAGTAAGAAAGAATATGATGATGTGTACAAGTATATTAGTGACGAGGAAGTTGCTACATTAAAATATAAACCACTTAAAGAAAGCATTTACTATTTCAAAAAATAAAAATGGATTGTAGATTTGACTCTACAATCCATTTTTTATTCCAAAACTATAAGAAGTTGGTCTGTGTCGATGGTGTCATTTTCTTTGATTAGGATTGATTTTACAATTCCTTCTGATTTGGATAGTATGTTGGTTTCCATTTTCATGGCTTCCACTACTACCAATGGGTCGTTGACTGATACTTTGTCGTTTTCTTTGACTAGAACTTTTACGACTCTTCCTGGAATTGATGCTCCGATTTCTTTGTCGTTGTTAGGATCTGCTACTGATAGGTTGTCTTCTTCACGTTCAGTGATTTTCGCAGATTCATCGAACACTTTTACTTCACGTCTGTTTCCGTTGACTTCGTAAGTGAAGTTTCTGTAGCCGTCTTTTTCCAATCTTCCTTTTTCGATAAGTTTGATGATGAGGATTTTGCCTTCTTCTATTGGGACTTCGACTGTTTCTTTTTCGTTTATTCCTTCGAAGAATGTCGGAGTGTCCATGTAAGTGAAGTTGCCTTTTGTTTTTCGGTAGTCGATGTATTCTTCGAATACTTTTGGATAAAGTGCGTGTGATACGATGTCTTTTTCGTCGAATTCCATTTTGTATTTGTCAGATAATTCTTTCTTGTCTTTTTCGAAATCAAATGGGTCGATGTAAAGTCCCGCTCTTTTTGTGATTGGCTTTTCATCTTTTAGGACGATTTTTTGTAATTTTTCGTTGAATCCACCTTCAGGTTGTCCCATCATTCCTTTGAAAAATGATATTACTGAGTCTGGGTAGTCGAGGTTTTTGCCTTTTTCGTAGATGTTTTCAGGAGTGAGCCCATTTGCCACCATGAATATAGCCATGTCTCCGACCATTTTGGATGATGGTGTAACTTTGATGATGTCGCCAAGCATGTCGTTGACTTTTTTGTACATTAATTTTACTTCGTCGAATTTTTCTCCAAGGCCGAACGATTCTACTTGTGGTTTGAGGTTGGAATATTGTCCACCAGGAATTTCGTAGCGATAAATTTCTGTTGTACCACTTTTCAAATCGCTTTCGAATTGTGAGTAGTATGAGCGAACGTCTTTGTAGTAGTTGCTGATTTTGTCACAGTTTGAAAGGCTGATTCCCGTTTGACGTGGCGTGTTTTCAAGAGCTGCGACTACTGAGTTGAGTGCAGGTTGGCTTGTGAGTGAACTCATTGAGTTAAAGCAAGTGTCCACGATGTCAACTCCGGATTCACAAGCGTTGATTATTGTAGCGACTCCGTTTCCTGTGGTGTCGTGTGTGTGCAAATGAATTGGAACAGAGACTTCGTTTTTCAATGCTGAAATTAGCTTCGTTGCGGCGTATGGTTTTAACAATGCGCTCATGTCTTTGATTGCTATAATATTTGCACCGATTGATTCTAGTTCCTTTGCTTTTTTGACATAATAGTCTAGTGAATATTTGTCTCTTGTTTCGTCCAAAATGTCACCTGTGTAGCAAAGTGTTGCTTCCAAGATTTTTCCTTGTTCAAGTACGCTGTCACACGCAAGTCTCATTCCGTCGATGTAGTTTAGAGAATCGAATACTCTGAACACGTCGATTCCGTTTTCTGCGGCTTTTTGTACGAATTTTACCACGACATTATCTGGATAATTTTTGTATCCTACGGTGTTGTTTCCACGAAGTAACATTTGGAATAAAATGTTCGGGATTCTTTTGCGAAGTTCTTGTAGTCTAATCCAAGGATCTTCCTTCAAAAATCTGTAGCTTACATCAAATGTTGCGCCACCCCACATTTCCAAACTGAACAAGTCCTTCATTAATTCATTGGTAGCTTCTGCGATAGGAAGCATATCTCTTGTTCTCATTCGTGTCGCCATCAATGATTGGTGCGCATCTCTTAGGGTTGTGTCTGTGATTAGAAGTTTATCTTGGTTCAAAATCCAATCGCTAAGTCCCTTGGCACCTTTTTCTTCGAAAATATCCTTAGTTCCTGTAGAATTTGTCTTGGTAAATTCTGGAATTTGTGGAATGTTGTAATCTTTTTTGTCGTTATTAATGGAGCGTTCACTGATGAAGTTCAACACCTTTAATTCCTTATCAGTTGATGGTTTGATGTCGAAAAGTTCAGGGTTTTTGGAGATAAATCCCGTATCACAAGTTCCCTTGTGGAATTCTTCTGTGTTTAGAACATTGATGATGAAGCCGATATTTGTCTTCACACCGCTGATTTTCGTTTCTCTTAAAGCACGGATTGCTTTGTTGATTGTGTCGTTGAATGTTCTGGAGAAGGCAGTGATTTTAACCAAAAGCGAATCGTAATATGGCGTGATTACTGAGCCTGTGAATCCATTTCCACCGTCAAGTCTCACTCCAAATCCGGAACTTGTACGATACAAATCAATCTTACCAGTATCAGGCATGAAATTATTCGCAGGATCTTCTGTCGTGATACGGCATTGAATTGCGTAACCGTTGCAGTGAACATCGTCTTGTGAATAAATTCCTATCTCATCTGAATCAAAACTTTTGCCGTCTGCTATCAGAATTTGAGTTTGAACGATATCTATTCCAGTGATAAGTTCACTAACTGTGTGTTCTACTTGAACTCTTGGGTTTACTTCGATAAAATAGTGGTTTTCGTCTTCGTCAACCAAAAACTCCACAGTACCGGCATTTGTGTAGCCAACTTCCTTGCAGATTTTGATGGCATCGTTGTGAAGTTCGTCCTTCGTTTTGTCTGAAATCGAAAATGCAGGAGCAAATTCCACAACCTTTTGGTGACGTCTTTGAATGGAACAATCTCTCTCGTATAAATGAAGAATATTTCCGTGATTGTCGGCTATGATTTGCACCTCAATGTGTTTTGGATTGCGGATGTATTTTTCGATAAACATATCGTCTGATCCGAAAGCTTTCTTGGATTCGTTTTGTGCGCTGACGAAAGAACTCATCAAATCAGATTCCTTTTCTACAATTCTCATTCCACGTCCGCCACCACCAGCACATGCTTTTACCATAACTGGATAGCCGATTTGGTTTGCGATTTCTAATGCTTCATTTTTATTTCTGATAGGAGTTTCCACGCCCTCGATAGTTTGTACGCCAGCTTTTTTGGCAACTAACTTCGATTGGACCTTGTCACCTAAACTATGTAGAACTGATTCGTCAGGACCCACGAAAATTATTCCGTTTTCCTTGCAACGTCTCGCAAATTCTGCATTTTCACTCAAAAACCCATATCCAGGATGAATCGCATCGCAGTGTTTGGATTTTGCAATCGCAATGATTTTTTCGATATCTAAATAGCTCGACAAAGGAGATGCCGCATCCTTTATCAAATACGATTCGTCAGCCTTCGTTCTGAAAAGGGAAGTCTTGTCCTCTTCGCTATAAATCGCAACGCTTCTTATTCCAAGCTCACTACAAGCTCTGAAAATTCTTATAGCAATCTCGCCACGGTTTGCCACTAGAAGTTTTTTTATTTTATCCATATTACACCTCTTTAAATTTGGATATATTCAATATTATTTCGGTCTAACAATTCAATCGCATACTCATCCACACGATAAGCTTCGTGATAATAAATCTTGCTAATTCCTGCTTGAATCAAAGATTTCGTGCAGTTCAAACAAGGAAAATGAGTCACATAACAAATACAACCCTTCACAGCAATTCCTTCTTTCGCACAATACAACAAAGCATTCATCTCCGCGTGAATCGTAGCAATACAATGTCCGTCACGCAAAGTGTGACCAACCTCGTCGCAGTGAGGATTGCCACTAATAGCACCATTATAACCTGTCGATACAATCCTGTTGTCAGAATTCACCAACACACAACCAACAAACGCCCTGTCACAAGTGCTACGTGTCGCAACATTCAATGCCAAATCCATAAAATATTCATTCCAAGATTTTCTCATATTGACCTCTCATCATCATTAAAAAATTTCTTTACCTTTAATATTATCATAAAAGCAAAAAAATCAAAACTGAAACATCATTTGAATAAATAGACAGTAAAAGTAATAAATGGTATATTCAATACAAGTATTATTTTAATAAACGTTTAATTAAAATAAGAACAATAAATAAAATTCTTCTATTATTCAGATTATTGAAAGGGAAAAAATGAAAAATAATATAATATTAAAACATTCAACAAAATATATAAAGACAATTCTAATCGGACTTATATTTCTTATAATTTCACCACTTTTAACAATGCTAATTCCAATATTAAAAATGAAAATTATTGATGAGTATATAGCTATCAAAAATTATAAAGCAATAATAAATACTATATTGCTCATCATTTCATTGCATACGGTAAGTCATATATTTGAATGGATACATAATAAAATTTTCTATACAACAAACTGTAAGATAGTAAGAGATGTTAGGGGAGATATATTTTATCATATATTTTTTTCAAAGTTGAGTGACACAAAAGAATATGAAGTGGGAGATTTAATTACTAGAACAGAAGATGATATTAAGAATATGTCTGTGTTTTTAATAGACGTTATTGTAAATGCACTTAGAAACATAATTGTGACAATTATATCTCTAGCGATGCTAGTTTATATATCATTGAGAATATCATTAGTAATCTTTTCGTTTGTAATAATTTATTTTTTATTTACGAATTTCTTTAAGAAAAAGATACATGAACTTTCTAAAATTTACATCAAGACATTATCGGATTCCAGAAACACATTGATATCTTTAATGAATAGGATAGTTTCGATAAAAATAAATTCATACGAAAAATATAGTTATAAAATTTATGATAAATCTATTGTAGATAAAAGAGATTCAAATATTAAGCTGGGCGTAATGAGAAATACTGGTAAAATTACTATAAATTATCTACTATATTTGATGCCATTTATAGTCTTATTAATGGGAAGCTTAATGACGGTGGATAAATTATTTACAATAGGTTCAATAATTGCATATTTAGATTACTTAACAAAGATGATAACTTCATTGGAAGAATTAAATGAGCTTAACTTTAATTTTGCAGCAGCAAAGATTTCATCTGAAAGAATTAATGAAGTTATTAATTTAAAAACTTTTAGTGAAAAAGATGAATTGTCAACAGAAATAAATATGAGAGATATTTCTGTAAGTTTTAATGACAATATTATTTTGAATGATATAGAATTTAAAATAAAAGATTGTGACAAAGTATCTATTATTGGTAAGTCTGGGTCGGGGAAATCAACATTGGTTGATATTATTATAGGAAATCAAACTGCAGATAATGGAGACATAAATTTTGGACAATTAAAATATTATAATGGTGCCTATATTCCTCCTGAACCATATATTTTCCAAGGCGACTTAGAAGATAATATAGTTTTAGATTCTGATTTTAATGCAAAGAAATATCATAAAGTGCTTGATATTTGCCTTATAGATCCACATGAAGCGCCATATAATGGTAGTCTAAATAATCTTTCTTATGGAGAAAAGCAAAGAGTAGAATTAGCAAGAGCACTGTATAAGGGAAAGAGAACTCTTATAATTGACGAAGGAATTTCAAATATAGATTTGAATGATTTAAATTTAATCATTGATAATTTGCTTAATTTAGAAAACTTATCATTAATATATATATCACATAATCAAGAAATTGCGCGTAAATTTCCTTTACAAGCAAAATTAAAAGATAAAAAATTGGTATTTGAGAAGTAAAAAGCCACACAATGTGGCTTAGAGAAATAAAAATATTTAAAAAATTATGCGTTGATTTTCTTTTCAAGAGCTGAGGTCAAAACTTCAGAATAATTGATATTTTGGCGATCACAAAGTCTAACCAACCATTCAGGGACTGTAACATTTTTTCTGATGGTTTTGTTGTTTTTGATAAATGGTGTGGGATCAACTTGAATCATTGACGTAAATCCGTCTTCGACTTTTATTTTCGTAATATCACTTGGTTTAGGAAGTGGAATATCTTCATCAATAAAAGTAGCCAACACGCTTTCTAACATTTGATGAGCATTCACCATTGCTTCTTCGATATTATCTCCTTCAGTTCCACCGCCAAACTCTGGAAATTCCACCCAATAAGAGTCTTCTTCTTTATGAAAAATAGCAGGATATGATTTTAACATCGTCTAACCTCCTTATGCTTTAATGATACGCATAATGCGCATAAAAGTCCAGCATTTTATTAGAATAATATAGGATATAATAAAAATAGAAGGAGTTGAGGTAATGAAAATCACAACTGCAAAAAATTTCAGGGATAATTTATCCGAAATGATTGATGAATTAATAAAATCAAATGAACAGCTAAAAGTTACTACAGAAATTGGAAATGTGGTCGTGCTTAGTGAGTCAGATTACAATGCGATAATGGAAACTTTAAGAATATATTCAAATTCACAAGAAAAAGAAAAAATAATAGAAGGATTACATACAAAAATAGATGATTGTGTACTTGAGGATGAAATTAATTGGAATAATTTCTAATCTTTCACCAAAAAAGCCACAACAAAATGATGGGATCGTAAGCTGTAGGCTTGACTAAGTAAAAGATTTATACTACAATTATGTTACGATGTAACACAATAAAAGGAGTGATTTTATGGCTACTATAACGATTAGATTGAGCGAATCGGATAAGGAACTTTTCACAAATGTTTCAAAAGAAAAAAACAAAACTTTATCCGACTGGGCAAGAGAATCATTATTGGAAAAAATCGAACAAGAGTATGATGAAAAAATAATTAATGAGTATCTTCTAAACAAAGACCAAATGAAATTTTACAGTAATGATGAGGTAAAAAAAGAGCTGGGTATATGAGGGTTATTTATTCAGAAAAATCACTAAAATCCTTGAAAAAACTCGATAAGCCTATTCAAAAAATGATTATTCATTATATGGAGAAAGTAGGTCAATTAGAAGAGCCACGTGCAAGAGGTAAGGCGTTGTCAGCCAATTTGAGAGGATTTTGGCGATACAGAGTGTCGAACTACAGAATTATTTGCGAGATTGATGACGATAAATTAATAATCTGCGTTGTAGAAGTCGATCATAGGAAAAATATATATAAATGTTGAAAAAAGTTATTTGTAGTACGAGCTTTAATTCTACAAATAACTTTTTTATTTGCAAAAATTAAAGAATCATATTCCCTACACACCAAAAAAAGCCACACAATGTGGCTTTTATTACTCATTTATGAACAAGTTAGGTGCTGTATAATATTTTCTGGCGCCACTTACGACGTTATCTTTTCCGATTCGTGTGTAAGGGGCTACGAAGTGTTTGTTGTAGATGAACAGTCCCACAACTTGTGTGAATTTGTTGAGTACAGGAGATTTTTCTTCGAATTCCAAGAACTCGCACTTATTCATATCGTAATATTCTTGGAAGACGTAGCCTGTGCGGATAAATTCTGGAAGTTTTTCTTGCAATTCTTCTTCTCTCATTTCACTTCCTACGTATATTCCAAGTGATGCGTAGCCGTCAATTGGTTTGAAGATGTATTTATCTTTGTTCATTATGATTTCGTAAGCATCACGTTCTTCGATTTTTTTCGTGAATGGAACGTGTTCGTCGATGAATTTCTTTTCTTCATTATTCAACAAAGCTTGTGTTTGTTCGTCTCTGAAGATTTCAAAAATAAGCTTGGAGTGCATCAATTGTGATCTGAATGATCCCACCATGAAGAATGCATTGTCCATGTAAGCGTCTAAGAATGGTTTGATTTGATCTTTTATTTTCAACAATTCCAATGTTACAATTCTTCTGTAAACCAAATCTATTACGTAATCCCCGTGGCACAATTTGCCGTTTTTGTATTCCAAATCTCTGATGTCGATGATTTCGCAGTTGAATCCATTTTCTTCGTATACTCTTTTGAATTCGTCAAATTCGTTCGGAGTTCCCACTTCCAAATTATCCACGATTGCAATGTTTGGTTTCTTATCGGATACGTATTTTTTGTACATATCAGCTGTTTCCCAAACCCATGGAGTGAACATATCGACATTTTCAACGTCGTGTTTCTCCATGAATTTTTGCATAGCTTTTGTTTGAAGAAGAAGTTGTCCTAGTGTGTTGTCTTCGTTCATCGCAGATGATCCGTCTGTGTTAAGTTCGCAAAGCATGTAGTTTACTCCATCGTAGAACACGTCATAGCGACAGATTGGAACGGGCACATCGTATCCTGGATCGTGAAGTACAAGTTCTTCAATTGCTGGATCCAATTGGAATATTTTACGATATTCGGGATTTTCCACAAATTCTTTGGTGATTTTGTCAGTCATGCTCATCAAAATATTTGAAATATATACAAAATCTGAGCGGTTCTTTTTGTTGTAGAAAAGTCCTTGGTAGGTCATAGGGATTGGTTCTCCGTGATAAATCGCCTTAGAAACTTTTGTTTTGGCGATAAAATCCACGAAATCCCTATAATACATATCCTCGTCTTCACGTACTATTTTATATAATTCTAATGAATATTCGTCATTAAACATCTAAATCCTCCAATTTAATTTCGTTTGCAACTACAGCTTCACGAAGTCCTTTTTCCTTGTAAATTTTCTCAAACTGATCCCTAGGATTCATTCCTTTTTCCAACATTTCTTCTAGTGGAATAAGATAGCCGATTTCATTTGCAGGAAGTCCTGCCTTTGCCATGTCCACAAGCATTTTGCAAAATTCTAACATGTTTACATTCATAAATGATGCGTTTAGTCCTTTTTCACGTGCATCTAGTTTTGCTTTCATGCAAGATTCATATGTCATATTTTTGAATAGCTCAGATAATTTGTCCAAGTTAGTATCGTCGTAGAACAATCCTTTGATTAGCGCAACTGCTGAGAAATTAAGTGGATATTTGATTTCGTCCATCATTCTGATTTCGATGTATCGTTTTGCCCTTACATCTGGAAATACTATGGATAATGCGTGGAAAATCATATCAGTATCCCTAACGTCTTCAAATACTTCCTTGAAAGTTTTTCCTCCAACATAGTATTGTTCGTTGTTTTCGTCAATTGAGAAAATCAACGGCGTGTTCAAAATATTTTCGGCGTATTTTTTGTAGCTCAAATCATCGTCGAAACTAAAAGGATACATGCCGGATCTGTCAGTGTCTGTGTTTTCCCAAATAATTTCTCTCATGTTACGACTTTTTGCAGGATTTCCTTCGAAAATGTATGCGTTGTCGAATAAAGTGTAGAATACTGGAGACAAACAGTTTGCAATTTTGTATTTCTTAACGAAATCTTCTTCGGATGAATAGTCGATGCTGCATTGTAAAGAACAAGTGCCCTTCATCATATTGTGAGCCATGTCTCCTCTTTCGTTAAAATACTTGTACATAAAATCGTATCTTTTTTTAGGCAAGATTTTAATCTCATCGATTTTAGTCACAGGATGATATCCCAAAGTCACCATAGCTTGGTTTTTCTTGTCGAAAACATTCACCAATTTTCTCATGTTTTTTAAGTAAATGTCTTTTAATTCATCTATGTTCCACTTAGATGACAAAGCAACTTCGAATTGGCTTCCAGGTTCTGTCGACACTGCCAAATCATCATTTTCAAGTCCAAGAATGTATTCTCCTTCCTTATAAGCGACACATCCTCCTTCGTGAAGTTCTCTGAGAGTTTCGCCGACTCCGTCTTCACCGAAATACGACACAGTCTTCAAAGTATCTTTGTCTATGATGAAATGTTCCATCTCCATTCCGACAGTGAATTCTTCCTTTAATTTTTCTCCGCTTTTAATGTAGTTAATTACAGCTTTAAGCTGTTTTTCGTAATCCATTTTTACTCCTTTTTAATGTTTGCTACAGTAATATCACAAATTTTTATCAAATCTTCGGGAGCGATTTTGATTTGCGCTCCGATTTTGCCGCCAGACACGTAGATATATTCTTTATTTTCACAACTTTCGTCTATAAAAGTCTTAAATTTTGTTTTCATTCCGATAGGAGAGCAACCGCCTCTTATGTAGCCCGTAGTTTTCAACAAATCCTTTACGTGAATCATTTCAAGCTTTTTCACTCCGGCTATTTTCGCACACTTTTTCAGGTCAAGCTCGTCTTTTACAGCAACAACGAACACGAAATTTTCGTTCGTGTTGGAAACTGTAACAAGTGTTTTGAACACGTAAGCTTCATCCTCATTTAATTTGTTAGCGACATTTTCTCCGCTTACATCGTCTCCTACAGAGTATTCTATATATTTATACCCAATTTTTTCTTTGTCGAGCATTCTCATTGCGTTAGTTTTTTTCATAAAAACATCCTTTCATTATTAATATTATACTACAAGTGAAAATTTTGTGGATTTATAAAATATTTGATACATTTACTTGCGTAAAATGTCTGTTTATGGGTAAATATATACGAGGAGGATTTTTAATGGAACAAAGTTTAAACATTAGATATATATACCACAGTTCATTTTCTTTGGAGTTTGAAGACAAGATTATTATTTTCGATTATTTTCAAGGAACTTTGCCAAAAAATGTGAACGATAAGAAGGTGATTTTCGTGGTGACTCATTCACACGCAGATCACTACAACGAGAGTATTTTCGATTATGAAAATGCCAGTGATATTACATACATTGTCAGTGAAGATGTATACGAAGAAGTTTTCGATTACGATACGAAAGATAATGTTGTATTTTTGGGAGAAGATAATATCGAAGATTTGAAGAAGCATTTCGGTAAAAAAGTTATTAAACTTGAAGTTGGTGAATCTTGTTCTGTGTACGGTGCAGATTTTACAGCGCTTGGTTCTACTGATATGGGAATTAGCGTGTATTTTGAAGCAAATCATTTGAAATTTTTCTTCGCTGGAGATTTGAATAATTGGGTGTGGGAAGAAGACACCGAAGAAGAAAAAGAAAAGATGCAAAAGGATTTCTCCAAGGAAATCGAAAAGATAGGGCATGTTGACATAGGATTTTTCCCAGTTGATCCTAGATTAAAGGAAAGATACGATTTGGGTGTGAATGAATTTGTCGACAAATGCAATCCGAAAGTTTTGTTCCCAATGCATTTTACAAAAGATCCAACAATCGTGGACACATTCATCGAAACACACGATTACGAGGGCTGCAAGATTGTGAATATGAAAAAGGAACACGATACTTTTCAAGTTATAATAAAATAATTGATTTAATATAATATTTTTGGTAAAATTAATATACAAGAGGGAGTAGCTTAAAAATATTGTGTCGTCATTACGGTTAAAACCCGGCACAAAGCCACTTTGGTTAGCAAGACTTTTGCCAGAAATGGTGAAAGTTTTTTTTATTATGAAATTAACAGGAGGTAAGAGATTGGATTGGTACAAGGAATCTAATGAGAGTGTTATCAAAAGTTTGGATACTGATCAAAATAACGGTCTATCCGACAGTAAGGTAACGAGTTTGTTAGAAAAATACGGCAAGAACGTATTAAAAGAAAAGAAGAAAAAGTCCATGGCAGCCAAATTAAAGGATCAATTTTTGGATCCAATGATAATTATTTTGCTATTGGCATCTATTTTATCGATGGCTATTGGAGAAATTACAGATAGTATTATTATCATCGCTATCGTTATTGTGAATGCGGTGCTTTCGATTTATCAAGAAGGTAAGGCGGAACAAGCAATAGAAGCTTTGCAAAAAATGGCAAGTCCTAAAGCCAAGGTTATAAGAAACGGCAAGATTATGGAAGTGGATTCACAAAATTTGGTTCCAGGAGATATCGTTGAATTGGAAACTGGAGATATTATCCCTGCCGATTTGAAATTATTGGAATCTACTAACTTGAAAATCGACGAATCATCGTTGACTGGTGAATCTGTTGCTGTTGAAAAGAATGCTAAGGATGAGATTACTACGGATGCAGGAATTGGCGACAGAACAAACATGGCGTATAGTTCTTCTATCGTAAGTTACGGTAGAGCTAAGGGTGTCGTTGTAGAAACTGCACAAAACACAGAAATCGGTAAAATCGCAACGAGTTTATCACAGGTTGAAGACGAAGAAACTCCTCTTCAAAGAAAATTGGCACAATTGTCTAAGCAATTGGGTATCGTAACTGTTGTTGTATGCGCAATTGTGTTTGCAGTTGGATATTTCTTGTATGATTTTGATGCATTGAATATGCTTATGACTGCGGTATCACTTGCCGTTGCGGCGATTCCAGAAGGACTTCCAGCTATAGTTACAATCGTGCTTAGTTTGGGAATGGGAAGAATGGCAGAGAAAAACGCCATCGTCAAGAAACTTTTGGCAGTTGAAACATTGGGAACAACAACTGTAATTTGCTCCGACAAGACTGGTACATTGACTCAAAACGAAATGACTGTGAAGAAAATCTACGTCGATGGAACAGATGTCGATGTCACAGGAACAGGCTACAAACCTGTTGGAGATTATTTGATTGAAGACCGCAAAATGCAAGAAGATGACATCAAATCTCTTAACACTTTGCTTCACATAATGAGTCTTACAAATGATTCAAAACTAATCGAAGAAGACGGAACTTACAAAATCGTGGGAGACCCTACAGAAGGAGCGCTTCACACAGCAGCAGGAAAACAAGACATCACAAAAGATGAATCCAATCAAAACTATCCTAGAATAGAAGAAATTCCATTCGATTCAGATAGAAAAATGATGACTACATTCCACGACAAATTCTTAACTGACAAAGTTGTATCCTTCACAAAAGGTGCACCAGATATAATTATCGAAAAATGTAGCAAGATTTTAATCGACAACGAAATCAAACCACTAACAGAAGAATTAAAACAAAAACTGTTGAATAAAAACAGCGAATACGCTAAACAAGCACTTCGTGTATTAGCTTATGCACTTCGTGAACACGAAGAATTACCAAATGAAATTACATCTGAAAACATCGAAAAAGACATGGTATTTGTAGGATTATCTGGAATGATAGATCCACCAAGACTAGAAGTAAAAGATGCAATCAAAGAATGTAAAACTGCGGGAATCACACCAGTTATGATTACTGGAGATTACTTGGAAACAGCAGTTGCAATCGCAAAAGATTTGGGAATTTGTACGGACGATTCACAAGCAATCATGGGAGCTGAACTTAACAATATGTCAGACGAACAAATCCGTGAAATCGTCAAAGAAAAGAGAGTTTATGCGAGAGTTTCTCCACAAAACAAAGTACAAATTGTTAAAGCATTAAAAGAAAACGGACACATCGCAGCCATGACAGGTGACGGAGTCAACGATGCACCTGCAATCAAAAAAGCAGACATCGGAATTGCGATGGGAATCACTGGAACAGACGTTGCGAAGAACACATCAGAAGTTATCCTTACAGACGACAACTTTGCAACCATTGTAAACGCAGTAGAAGAAGGAAGAATAATTTACTCCAACATCAAAAAATTCGTATCATTCCTACTAAGCTGTAACATCGCAGAAATTCTTATCGTATTCTTGGCGATAATGTTCAAATGGGACACACCATTTATCCCAATTCAATTATTATGGTTAAACTTAGTGACAGACTCATTCCCAGCAATGGCGCTTGGAGTTGAAAAAGGAGAAGCTGACATCATGAACAGAGCTCCTCGTTCACCAAAAGAACCAATCATCGACAAGAACATGAGACTAAGCATCATCGTTCAATCATTGGCAATCACAGTTGCAACATTGTTTGCTTATAACTATGGATTGAACCACTTCGATGGTCATATTGAATCTGCAAGAACAGTTGCGTTTGCAACATTGATAATATCAGAAGTACTAAGAAGTTATTCAGTAAGAAGTGAACACAAATCAGTATTCCAAATAGGATTTTTCTCAAACAAAGCATTAGTAATGGGAACATCACTTTCGTTATTATTGATGATTGCGGTAATCTACATTCCTGGAGTAAATGATGTATTCGAAACAATACCACTTCACCTTGAACACTACAAAGTAATCTTGCCATGCGCATTATTGCCATTCGCAGCAGGAGAAATATTAAAAGCAATAAAAAGCAAAAAATAATAGACAACAATAAAGGCGTATCGTGGGATACGTCTTTTTTAGTGGGTTGGGAGATAGAAGGTGACAATATGAAATTAATAAGCTAATTAAAGAAATTAATTTTTACAAATCTTTTTGGCCTTCCAATATTATTTTGTGTATTTTTATCAATAAATTCTCCATAACCATTTTCTACCAAACTATTAATTATTCTGTTTGCACTCCTAACACTAAGTTCAAGTATTTCTGAAATTTCGTAGCTAGAAAATTCATACTTATTTAGTCTTATCATAGCATCATATAACTGATGAATTCTCTTGGGAATAACTCCGGTATCTTCTGATATTTCCAATATTTCATCATCCGTGATTAAGTTAATCGGATGCAACTTTTCATTTTGGTTATAATAATGGAATGCTATTCCGTCAAAGTAAGTTATATTGTTGGATTCGTCATCTAATGCTTTCTGAGAATTTCTCAAAGCTTTTTTTACTGAAATATCGGACCCAATGCCAGCTATAAAATTATTTAATTCATATTCTTTTAAAAAATTCGAAACTAGCGCCATATTAAACCTATTATTGTAATAGTTTTTCGTTGAGATTATAGTAATACTATTATCTTCGTTAAAATCTACAAAAGCATCTATTGATTTAGAGAATTTTATAAAAGGCTTTTTATAATCTAAAACGTTAATCTGATTGACTGGCTGAAATCTATAAACCATTATTTTTGATTTATCTAATTTAGATATTTTTATCTCAAGCAATAAGTCTTCAATACTGTTTTTTAAATCTATTATTGAAGGAAACATTCTATAGACTGGAAGATCTAAGCTCTTAAAAAGAGAATAAATATATCCGAAAGATGTAACTACGTAATCTATTTTGTTGTCATAAAAAAGTTTCAAATGTTTTGTTATATAGTAATCTTCATTGTTTTCGGGCTTAGATTCTTCTATATAGAATTTACTAATTGAATAATTAAAATCAGTGATAATATCTTCAATTGTTGTATCAGAAATAATATCAAAAGATATTCTTGCATTTGAATGAAGACAATTATCTGACTTCATCTTTTCCAAGCATTTGATTAAAGATATTGAATCATGTTTAGCAAATGAAATAGGAACGTTAAGATCGTATTTTAATAGTTCGAAGTATACTCCCATTCCTGTAACAAAAATTCCGTCTATATCTTCTGTAATATTATCAACTATGTCTTTTATGTTTTTTACTTTGTCCAAAACTAAATTGTAATACGTAATATCATCAAAGTTCTTATCAATAATTCCATTTATTAAATTAACGCTGTCTTGTGTGCCAATTATTGCTAAATTTACCATTTCCTTCTCCTCAATGAAATTCATCTTATGTATATTATATCAAAATGAAAAAAAATTAAAATAAATTGAAAAAAACACTTGACAAAAACACAAAAAGACATAATAATATAATTAAAGACATAAAAAAGACATAGGATCAAAAAATAATTTAAGGAAAGGAAGTATTTTATGGAAAATCAATTTTTTTATGCGAATCACCCACTAATGTACATAGCATGTTCAGTGGGAATATTGTTGGTATTATTTCAAGCAACAGTAGTTTTGAGAAAAACTATAAAATGTGCTAAGGAAAAAGGAATGGACAGTAAAAAAGTAAGAAAGGGGATTACAACTAGTGCAATATCTAGTATAGGTCCTGCATTGGGAATCGTAGGAAGCATCTTAGCTTTAATTGTTTCTTTGGGTGCTCCAGTGACTGCTCTTAGAATGAGTGTAATTGGGGGAACGAATTACGAAACTATGGCAGCTAACTTTGGAGCAAAGGCCTTAGGTTCAGAACTATCTACAAAAATGGATCCGGTTGTTTTTGCGAACGCTTTATGGGTTCCAGCTCTAGGCGTAATGGGTTGGTTGATTATTATGTTCTTTTTTGGTCACAGAATGGATAAAATAAATAATTTACTTACAGGAGGAAGAGAAGCTCTTCTACCAGCAGTAAGCGTTGGGGCAATGCTAGGAGCATTTGCATATTTTAATGTTGATAATCTAATGAAAATTTCAGTTAAACCTCAACTAGCAATATCTACAATAACAGGGTTTATAATTATGGTGATTTGTCAATTGATTGGCAAAAAAGCGAACTGGGTTAAACAATGGTCACTAACATTTGCTATGTTTGGTGGTGCAATTGTTGCAAGCTTTTTTATGTAGGAGGTAAATTATGAATACTTATGAAAAATACACAAAAGATGTACAAAAGTTTGGAAGAATGACTATGATTCTAGGAATGATAGCGGTTTTATTACCAGCTTTGTTTATGGCTTTTTACTTTAAAATTTTGCCACCTGCAACGGCTATTATTGCTGGAACAATAAGTCAAATTTCGGTTTCAGGGGCATTTTATATTAGTGAGCCTATAAGCTATTATCCAATCCTTGGCTCTACAGGTTTATACGTTTCAACATTGTCTGGAAACAGCGTTAATATGAAAATTCCAGCTGCAGCAACATCAATTGAAGCATCAGGATATAAAGCGGGTACAGAAGAAGGTCAATTAATGGGAACTATGGGAGTAGCGGTTTCAGTTTATGTAGCAGTATTCTTCGTTATATTAGCAACAGCGTTAGGTCAAGGAGTTATATCAAATATTCCAGACTCAATTAAAAATGTTTTGACGTTAATAATTCCTGCCTTATATGGTGGAATATTTGCTCAATTTTCGGTAAAATCCTATAAAACAGGAATATTTGCTCTAGTTGTTTCATTTATTATGACAAATTTAATGGCATTTTTAAACTTGAAAAACTTATCATTCGTAATCACGTTGACAACAGTATTTTCATCAATTGCATTCGCCAAAACTCAACTTGAAACTATAAAGAAGAACAGTTAGGAGTGATTTATGGTAGATTTAGAAAAACTAAAGAATATATTCAAGGAGTTAGTTAACATATATTCTCCATCAAAAAATGAAAAGGAAGCATGCGATTATGTTGTAAATTACTTAAAAAATTTAGGTTGTGAGATTTATCTTGACGAATCACAACATAAGTATGGTGGTAATTGTCCTACGATATTTTCTGTACTAAGAGGGAACAAAAATGGTGCTGTGACACTTTCTGCTCATATTGACGTAGTAGAACCTAACAAAAGTGTGAAGATAATAGAAGAGGGAAATATTATAAAAACAGATGGTAGCACAACATTAGGTGGAGATGACAAGGCGGGAGTCGCTGTCATACTTTATGCATTAGAATATCTAGTAAAAAATAAAATAGAGCATGAAGATATTTATTGTATGATAACTCCAGGAGAAGAAGCTGGAATGTTAGGAGCGAGAAATATTGATTGGGAAGAAGTTTATAAGCATATTAATCCTGCAAAGAATACAATTGTGCTAGATAACGCAGGAAAATCCAAATATATTGCCTATCAAGCGCCAGCGTGCAATAACTTTGAAATAACAGTTCATGGCAAGAAAGCACATGCAGGAATAGAGCCTGAAAAGGGAATAAGCTCTATACAGGTAATTTCTGAAATTATCTCCAAAATGGATATTTTGAGAATAGATGAGCTTACTACAGCAAATATTTCTTACATTAACTCAGATTTTCCAACTAACGTCGTTCCAGATAAAACAATTTGTAAAGGTGAACTAAGATCTCACTCATATGAAAAAATACAAAGCGTTTTGAATTCATACGAAAGTATCTGCAAAGAGGTGTGTGAAAAATTTGACGCATCTTATGACTTTGACTACATTCAAGCTTATCCACTATTGAGATCAACAGATGATTTACAATTTGCAAAGTTATTCCAAGACTGTTACAAGAAAATAGGAGTAGATAGTGAGTTACAAGTAATTGGTGGAGGATCTGATGCGAATTTTTATGCTGAACAAGGCTTCAATGCAATAATTATCGGTGTAGGAATGCAAAAAGTTCATACTACTGATGAGTATCTTGAGGTTGATGAAATGAAAATAGCAGCTGAGGTATTGTTGGAATACCTTATGAGAGATTAGTATGAATATTATCGAAAAAGTTAAAGAGTATGAAAGTTTTCTGATTAAAGAAAGAAGAATTCTTCATCAGATACCAGAAATAGGATTAGATACTTATCAAACTTGTGAAGAACTGGAGAAAGTATTAATTGATCACAAAATACCCTACAGAAAAGTTCTTGGATCAAGAGGAATTATAGCGTTGGTTGATTCAGGTAAGCCTGGGAAATGCCTAGCTATAAGAGCAGATATGGATGCACTTGAAATAAAAGAAGAAACGGATTTGGATTTCAAATCACTCAATGGATTTATGCATGCATGTGGTCATGATTGTCACATGGCAGACGTTCTTACTACATTATTAGTTTTGAATTCTATTAAACAAGAATTTTCAGGAGTTGTGAAATTTATTTTTCAACCTGGAGAAGAGTATCCGGGTGGAGCTGAGTTGATGATAAAAGAAGGTGCATTAGATAATCCTAAAGTAGACTGCATAATAGGTCATCATGTTGGAGGACTGTTTGCGAGTGTACCTCATGGAAGCATTGGTTTTAAAAGTGGTAATCTTATGGCTTCTATGGATAAATTTGTAATACGAATTGAAGGAAGCGGTGGACACGGATCTATGCCAGAAGATACAGTTGACCCTATTGTATGTTTAGTAGATATTGTTCAGGCTATAAACAGAATTAAATCAAGAGAAATTAGTTCTTCTGAAAAATGTGTAATTTCTGTATGTAAAGTAAATTCTGGAATTAATCAAAATATTATACCTTCAGAAGCTGAAATTGAAGGAACAGTAAGAACATTTAATGATGATGTTAGAAAATATATAAGAAAGAGGATAGGGGAAATTTCTGAATATTATTCACAAGGTAATAGATGTAGTGTAAGTTATGATTATGCATGGAAGTATCCGCATCTAGCTAACAATGATAATATTATTGAATTATTAAAAAAATCAACCAGAAAGATATTTTCGGAAGATATAATACATGATATTGAATCTGAAACTATGGCTGGAGATGATATGGCATATTATCTTGAAAAAGTTCCAGGATCATACTTTATGTTAAGTAACTTAAAAATGGATAAAAACGGAAAAACTTACCCAAATCATCACCCAAAATTTGATATTGATGAAGGTGAATTGTACAAAACTGTTGCAATTTGTGTGCAATTTGCACTTGATTATCTAAATTAAAAAAACAGGAATCAGTTGATTCCTGTTTTACTATTTTACGCACTATCTTGAAACAGCTGATGTCATTCCTTTTAACAACTGGCCTGTGACGGCGTCTCTTTCATTTTCGTGTCTATGATGTAGTGCGTTGTATTTTATTGTGTATGTTTGAGATTGTTTATCCAGTTTGATTTCCCAATCTTTGATGTCATCTTTTTCAAGGGAATTTTCTTTTAATTCCATTTCCATTATTTTGTCTTCATCTAAGAACACATTATTCTTTCTTTTTTCTTTTGTTGCTGCATCTTCTCCTTCAAGGTCAAGTGCGTTTTGTACTTTTACTCCATCTTTGCTGATATTGGCTTCGGAGCCTCCGTTTTTTGCGACTATTCCATCTTTTCCTATATTTGCTTCTGAGTCGCCGTTTTTTGCGATGATTCCATCTTTTCCGATACTTACTTCTGAGTCACCATTTTTGATATGTATGCCGTCTTCTCCAGAAGTTTTCACGCCGGTATTTCCAACATTTTTCACTCCACAAGAACTTAGCATAGCGCATGCCATTAAAACTACTAATAATTTCCTCTTCATGATATTATCCTCCTTAAATCTATTATACCCCTTTTATTGATTTGTAACGTGGAAAATGTTTACAAAATGTCAACGATGTGTCAAACAAATTACAACAGATTACTGAAAATTAAAAATTTTGTAATTAAAATTGCAGCTACTAATATAATTGCTGAACATAAAACGAATACGCATTCTTTTAATTTAATTATAGGTTCATCAATTCTAGTATTTTTTTCTATGTTTACTTTGACAATTCTCGTAGAAATATAAAATATTATCATGCTTACAAGATAATATTCTGTTAGATAGAGTGATTTCAATACAAGAATATCCAATATAACAGCCAAAACCAAGAAAATACTAGACAAGTAGCACATTGATTTTATGGTATCTTTTCTAAGATGTTTAACATTTTTTGGCTGATATAAGAGCAAGAACTTTGATTTGTGTGCATTCATAACACTAAAATACAAAATGAAAAGTATACTTAATAAAGTAGTGGAGAAATTCAATCCATATAAATTCTGTGGTGAATTTATAGAAGAAAATACACTTATGAAAAGTATTACAATTAGTTCGTATTTAATTTTATCTCTTAAAATATAGCGGAATATTAGTCTTGTCATTTATTGCCCTTTCTGATTTGGTGATTTCAACAGAAGTGGATTAACACAAAAAAGGATTGTAAATAAAGGTATCATGTACCGTAGTTTTAATTCAGGCAGTATTTTTTCCAAATTTATACCTACATTAGGTATATATAAATATGAAGCAAATATAATATAATATGAAATTCTAAGAGCTGTGTACAGTATATTTGATTTCTTTGTGCTTTCTGTCACATAAAAAAACAACGTATCCAAAAACATGTACAAATAAATAAGTACGCCAAACATAAAGAAAGATTTGATTTCCAGTATATCTACAGAAGTTGGAAATAACATATAAATTATGAAGATATATGTTATCGTAGCCTTCTTATACATGAAGTATTTTCTGACTTGGACTTTGTTGAATTTTGGGAAAAAGGTCATAAAATCCATTTCTCTTTGAGTTATACTATCAGTTCTTATCTTGAAAAACCCCATAAAAGCTAAGAATAAAGCGCATAATTCTTTTATTGCATAAGAATTTGATGTTAAAGAACTTAAATATTTTAAAAATAAAAAAATCGCTGAGACTATCAAAACGAATTGGATTGCACCGGATAATCTGTCGATTTTTATTTCCTTAAAACGTAGTTTCATATCCAATTTAAATATTTCTCTCAAAAATCTCGTCCTCCAGTTGCTTTTTATCTTTTGAGTTAGTGAATACTTTTTTTACACTACCATTTTTCAAAAGTACAAACTCATCACATATATCAATAAGGCTGTCTAAAATATGTGATGAAATCAAAATTGTAGAATTTTCCTTCAATTGAAGGATTAATTTTTTGATTTCATAAGAATATTTAAGATCAATGCTATTGAATGGTTCGTCCATAATTATAAGGGAATAATCACCCGTTAAAATGTTAATCAGAGTTAACTTTTTCTTCATTCCTTCAGATAAATCTGAAATCAAAGTATCTTTCTTATCTTCCAGTCCAAGTTCAACTATTAAATCTTCAGACGTTTTATTGGAAGGGGAGTATTCATTTACAATTTTACAAAATTCACTAACTGTTAAAAAATAATACGGAGATACTTGAGAAGGTATGTATAAAATATCATTTTCGTTATAATCCTGAACATCAAAACTTGTGTTTGCTTTTATCATTTTGGATAATATATCCATCAGAGTTGTCTTACCAGCACCGTTTTCTCCAATTAGTCCAATAATTTTATTGTTTTCTATTTTTAGACTTTCGATGTCTAACTCGAAATTTTTGTATTTGTGATTTATTTTTCGTATAAACATGTGATCTCCTTAGCGTAATCAAATACTAGTTATATATATAATAATATATATTTGTAAAAAAGTCACACACGCTAATCACCTATTTATAAATTATTTCAATAAATGCCACGTCTGCTTTTTCTCATATTTACTATTATGCTATGGTATAATAAAGTTGGAGGATAGTATGAATTATTTTTATTACTGGACAAGTGTTCTGGTGGTGTTTGCAATTATATTTTTGTTTGCCAGAACGATTTCAAATGAAAAGCAAATTGTCGCATTTTTTTCGAAGTTAATCTACGTTGTAATTATTCCGGCGAATATTGCGATTAGTTTGAGTGAACTTACGTACAAGAATTTCAACATCAAACTTGGTGTATTTTTTGTGTATTTGTGGATATTGTCTAAGATTATGACGATGATTTTCCAAATCAACACGAAGGACAAGGATTCGTTGGAACCCGCGTTTATTTTTTCAAATATTATCGTGATGAGGCCTTTTTTGCAAAATGTTATGGACAAGAATATTATGAACAATCTGATTATAATTTCTTGTGTGATTTATCTTGTATACATGCTTTACAAGAGAATTTTCAATGTGACAGACTTTTTGATGGCGATGGGCTTTTCCGTAGCTTTTTGTATTTGTGCGATTTACAAGTTCTCATACATACTAACTCCTCTAAAAATTATTCAATCGAAAAGTTCAGTTGTGATTATAATCGCATTTGCACTTGCAATTTCAAGTATTGATATGAAAAGTTTGTTTGATTTGACATCCCTTATGCTAGCCGTTGTGAATTTGCTGATAATTCCAGTGTTTACATACGTCGTTGTGAGTGCTGTGACGAACAATCAGCAGTTGATTAAATCTATAATTATGTACACTGCGATTGGGCCGTCATTTGTGATTTCGTCTGATTTTTACAAGAAAACGAAAACGAGAATTATGGAGCTTGGATTTTTGCTGTCGGTCATTACGGTGTATATTTTGAATTATTTATTCTTTTAAATAACCTAGTAAATAGGCGAGACAATTCGCCTATTTTTTTGTATCAAAAAAAGAGGACATTGTCCTCTTTATAGCTTAATTAATTTTTGCATTATTCCAATGGTCTGTAATCTTCTGCCAATGCATCTCTCAAGTAAACGAATAATTTGTCGTATTTTTTGATTGAGTTGTAGTATTTGTTGTTAGGAAGGACGTAGTATTTCTTGTAATCTTTTGTGAATGCTTTGATAAGCCCTTTTCCTTGTTTGTCTATGAGTGGTTTGTCGATGTCTAGTCCCGATATCAATATTACTTGTGTTGAGTAATTGTTCTTGGTAACTGTGTTGTATCCACCGATTGTAGTCAATTTGTAGATTGATGTAGTGATTTTTAAATACTCTCTGACTGAAAGTGGTAGGACATCTTTTTTGACAAGTAGTATCGGCGCTTTGATTTTTTGAGCGACTGTGGAGGATACTAATGCATCTGCGAACACTTCACCGCTTGTAGTGATAACTTCCGCTGGATTTGCATTCACTCTTTTTGCAACTTCAACACTTGATGCGTAACGGTCAGATCCAGAAAGTCTTGTGACACGTTTTTTAGTTAAAGCTTCGATTTGGTTTTTCACAGATTGATTTACAGATATTTCTCCACCGACTATTGTAACGCTGTCGATATTTCCGATTGATTGTATAAATTTTCTCGTAGATTGTGATAATCCTTCGTTACTTACAAGTAGTATCGGTGCTTTTTGGTGTGCAGCAAGGCTTGTAGCATACAATGCATCTGCATAATTTGTCCCTGCGGCAAATATCAAATTCGTAGTATTTGCACGTGTTCTCGCAGACTCTGCTGATGTGTCGTAGCGGTTATTTCCCATAATTCTCGTGATTTTTGCGTGTGGGAAGTTCTTTCTCAACTTATTTTCAACATTTTTGCTGATAGTATTCGCACCGCCCATCAGATAAATTTCATCCAAGAACATTTTATCCAGTGCAGATTTTGTTTCGATGGACAATGAATTCTTGCCAGTGTACAAAAGTGGGTATTTTCCCATAGACACATTTGTTGCACTGATTGCATCGGGATATGCATTGTCATTTACAAGAATAACCTTGTTCGTATTTGCAAAGTAATGACGTTGCACATTCACTGCAGTCTTCGCCCTGTTTTCACCTTGAAACCTTTGGTGAATTACATTCTTGAACACGCCTTCTTCATTTGTTGTAATCTGTTCTTGTTTTTTCTCAGATTTCTTATCCTTATCAGATGTTTGTGCGCCATCTTTTGCACTCGTTTCCACCTTTTCAGTTGCATCCTTGGATGTGATTTTATCATTATCTGCAACACTCACCACAGGAAAACTTAACATACACACAAGCATCAAAGCCACCAATTTTTTCATAAAACACTCCTTATTAATTTTCCAACTAACACACGACTAATTCAAAACGATGAAGAACAACAAAGTTGTACCCATCAGAAAACCAATCGCACTCATCACAATCTTCACAATAGCAGCCGTTACAGTAGCCTTGTTCAAAAAAGAAGGCTTAAATTTGTCATACATCACAACGCTGTACACAAAACCCGATATGACATTTACAATCACGTTAACAACTGGAATTCTAGTGTTAAACACAGAAGCTAGCACAATAGTAACCAAAGTGTACACACTAGCCTTCGCCAAAAATTCTGCGTTCGAAATCTTTGCCACCATTTCTTTTTTCAGAAAACTTGTTGCAATCCAAAAACTCAACACACACGAAAAAGGCGACATGACAGTCTTCGAAAAATACGACAATGGAAGGGATAAACTCAGAAAATCCTGCGACGAATTAGGAGGACTAATCCTCATCCACAACATAAATGAAAGTAAACTAATTACTCCTGAAATAATCAGCGTGAACATCCACGCACCCTGTTTCTTCTCTATCGTATTGATATGTTTTCGTAAACGTGAAAACACTTCACCATAAAATTTTTCCATAAAAACTCCTCTTAATTTATACACTTATTATAACCCAGTACAACAAAGCATTCAATAATCCGATTTCATAAGATTAATCACTAAATACATTTTTAAAACAAAAGAATAACATACTACAACATTTTGAATACAAAATGAATAAAACAAAAACGAACCACGAAAAATTTTTGAAAAAAAGGGATTTTGTTTGACGTTTGTATTCATTTTAAAGTATAATTTAAGTGGAATAAACCAAATTCTATAAACTACTAGTATATTTCAAAGACAAAATACATCACAATAAAATTACAACAATTTAAGGAGGAAATTGATTTGAAAATAAACAAAAAATTACTCATGGCAGCATTAGCCAGTGCAGTAATAGTATCGGCACCGCAAGTAAAAACATATACACTAAGTAACGCCGAAAGTGTCGCAACAAATACAGAGCTTGGACTTTCTCAACAAAAGCCACAAGCAGCAGTAAGAGCTGAAGGAAACGAAACTAAACAATCAACTGATCCAAACTACTCTGAGGATGAAAAGAAAATAAAGGACTACAATGGATCTGAACGCTACAAGACAACAGACCTTCAACCGGGAGATACAAATCAAGAGCTCGGTAAAACTGATGAAAAGGTAGAAAAAGACGGTTTTAAATTTGAACTCAAAAATCCATCAAACACATCACCAAGCAAGACTGAATATGGTTATGAGATTGTCATCGACAAGAAAACCGGCCAAAGAACATATACTAAGATTTATGTTACAGACTCTGGACTTATACCTCTTGATAAAGGAAACAAGCCAATGATGGGTCAGGGTGAAAAGTTAACACCTGAATCTCCTGATGTAACCTACAAGCCAGGCGAAAACGCTATAATTGATGGTGCTGGAAAGCAAAGAAACTTGAACTATGATGCAAGTGAAGAAACCTTAAAACACCTTAATAACAAGGATAATGACTTCACTTCTCTTGGATTTAAAGATAATTATACAGCAGATAATCCTAGAGTTAAGTTTTTTGGAGGTAGCTTCATCTTAGGTTACAAGGTAAATCCATGGCCAAATGAAAATGATAAGCTAGAGCTATTGAAATTAAACGGCCAATATGATAAAAAAGTCTTTGTACAAGGTCAAGATATCGATACAGGCATTAAGGTGGATAATATCGATGAAAATGCAAAAGAAAGACTAGTAGGTCAAGTTTACAACCCTATTACAGGAAAAATTGTCCCAGGAGCAAGTGCTTATATAGGTGATAATGGAAATATACACGTTAAGTTACCTGATGGAGCTCTAAAAAAAGATGAAAATGGCAAGACTGTAATCAATGAAGACTCAATCTTCAATACACCTGACTTTAAGGCCCTTCAAAACCTAGATGTCAAATTCTTTGCCCGTCCAAGAACAGCTGAAGAATTTAAGACCATAGCAGAAACACCAGATGAATTTGGTGAAACAGGAACATACACAGGCTCAGGGGCTGGTACTGCCGACATCAACCATAAGGGAACTAATGTCAAAATCGACAAACAAGGCATCGACCGCTACGACCACTACAACCTAATAGGTGGATTTAAACTAAACCTTGATGATACAAGATACTATGACCAAAGATTCGTTGACGGTAATGGCGATGACACATCTAAGGTGACCTCATCAGCAGTAAAACCGGGCAAGCCATTTAAGGTAGGTATTGTACAACCAGAAAACCCAAGCGATACTGATAAGTCAGCAGATGATATGAATGGGGCTCAAGACAGAGGAGAAGCTTCTGGAAGGCTAATCATGGACTTTATAAATCGTGAAAATAAAGGCAAGGCACCAGAAGATCAATGGAAGGTAGATGTAAATCCTAAGGACATCTCAAACTTCACAATCACTGCTCCAAAGTCAGCTAAGGCTGGTGACTTTGTAGCAATTCCTGTTGAATACACTTATACAAATGGATCAAAAGATACTCACTGGTTCCACTTTGTTGTCCAAGAATCAACTTATATAAAACCAGAATATGATGCCCAAGTAAACTACCCAATCAACAAGCAAACATCACCTGCTACCTGGACTGAAGATGGAAAGAGGATTCCACCAAGTAGATTTACTCTTCCAGATACACTAGAAACTGACGAAGCTGGAAACAAGCTTATTAAAGACGATAAGGGAAATGATTGGACTGTAACCCTTGACGAAACTACAGGAGAGGTAACTGCCAAGCCCGTAAACCCAGATGACTTTGACGGTGGTGAAAAACTTACAGTACCAGTAATAGCACACTATGTAGATAAACAAAAACCAGGGGAAGATATTACCGAAGAAGTAAATGCCTACTTTGTTATAGAAGAAAAGGCAAATATGACTCCTCGCTACAATGCCAAGGCAGGTAAAGAAGGAGATACTCTAACATCAGATGTAATTTTAAATGAAGAAGATAGATATAACAGAAGACCGGGTAAATACACCATTGATTCACCAACATATACAGATGATAAGGGTAATGTTTGGAACGTATCCATCGATGAAAAGACAGGTACAGTAACTGCTACAGTACCAAATGCAGAAGAAGGAAAGACTGTAGACGGAGCCCTATTAAACGTGCCAGTAACAGCCCACTATTATGAAGAAGACGAAGAGGGCAATATCGTTGAAGCAGGAACAAAACAAACTGAAGTTCAATTTGTAGCTTATGGTACAAATGGAACTAAGATTCACACAGAACAGATTCCATTCGAATATGATATCCAATATGACCCAGACTTCTATAAAAATTATCCAGATGCCAAGGGTAATTACAAGGTAGTAACAGAAGGTGTTCCAGGAGAAAAAACAACTACTTGGACTATTAAGGACTCTAAAATTGTTGGAGAACCAAAGGTAGAAACAAAGGACCCAGTTAACGCTGTTATTAAAGTGGGTCAAAAGGACTACACAGGTACTATTACTCACACTGAAAAGGTTGAAACACCATTTAAGGTAGAATACAGATACAATCCTGACCTTGAAGCAGGTCAAACAAAGAGGGTACAAGAAGGTAAGGACGGATCTTATACTCTAAACTACTCACAAAACATTAAAAATGGCCAAGCAGATGGAGATCCTACTACAAGCAAGACTGACGAAGTTGCAGCGCAAAATGAAATTATTGAAATTGGTACAAAACCAGTTACAAAAGTAGTTGAAAAACCATTCAATACTGAATATGTTTTTGATGAAAACCTTGAATCTGGTAAGACTGAAGAAATAAAACCAGGTAAAAATGGCAAGGTTACTATCACAACAACTTATGACAAGGACCAAAAGAAAGTTGTAACTTCTGAAACAGAAGAAAAAGGTCAAAACAGAGTTGTTAAAATCGGTGGTAAAACAAATGGAACTGAAAAAATTAAGGAAGAAATTCCATTTGAAGTAGAAGTTAGAAAAGACCCATCACTTAAGAAAGGTGAATGGAAGTACGCTACTGATGATGAAGGAAATGAACTAAGGGGTGAAAAGGGAGAGCAAGAAAGAACTCTAACCATAGAAAACTCTAAGGTAACAAATACTTCTGAACCAACAGTAACTAAAAAAGCTAAAAATGCAGTAATCTTAGTTGGTGAAGGTACAAATGACGGTGACCACAAGATTGTAGAAAAGAAAGAATTACCTTTCGAAACTAGATATGAGTATGACGATTCTCTAGAACCAGGCGAAGAAAAAGTTGTTCAAGAAGGTAAGCCAGGCTTACAAGAAAGAACAAACACTCTTGTTATAAAAGATGGCAAGGTTACTGAAGTTAAAGAAGGCGAATTTAAAACAATAACAGAACCTGAAGAAAGAATTGTAAAAATTGGTAGAAAACCTACTGAAGGCGAAGTTACAAAAACAATCGAAAGAGAAATCCCTTACGAAACTAAGGTAATCTATGACGAAACTCTTGAAGCTGGATTCCAAAAAATCGAAAATGAAGGAAAACCAGGTAAGGAAGAAGTTACAATTACTCAAAAGGTTAAGGATTCTAAGCCAGTGGGTGATCCAACAGAAACTACTAAGACTATCACTGAAAAAGAAGATAGGGTAGTTAGAATTGGCGTTAAACCTGTTGTGAAGGAAGTTGAATTAGGTCACGATACTGAATACAGACACAACCCAGAACTTAAAGAAGGCGAAACAAAAGTCATCGAAGAAGGTTCTAATGGATCTGTAAAATATACAACTACTTTCAATAAAGAAACAGGCAAACTTGAAGTCAAAGAAGAAAGAACTGAGCCAAAGAACAAGGTTGTAGAATATGGTTCTAAGACTGATGGCGAATTCACTTACGAAAGCGAAAAGGCTTACGATATCATCATCAGAGAAAATCCAAATCTTGAAGCTGGAAAGACTAAGGTAATCCAAGAAGGTATTGTTGGTAAAACTGAAACTACTGTTAAGATTGAAAACAGTAAGGAAGTTTCCAGGGATACTAAAACAATCACTGAAAAACAAGATAAGATTATAGAAATCGGAACTAAAAATGTCTGTGAAATACCACCAGTAAACCCAGATCCAGAAAAACCAGGTAAACCAGGAGATAAGGATCCAGAAAAACCAGGTAAGCCGGGAGATAAAGATCCAGAAAAACCGGATAAACCAGGAGATAAGGATCCAGAAAAACCAGGCAAACCAGATGAAGATCCAAAAGATCCAGAACAACCAGGAGAAGATCCAAAAGACCCAGAACAACCAGGAAAACCAGGAGATAAAAAACCGGGTAAACCAGGAGAAGAAAAACCAGGTAAGCCGGGAGATAAGGATCCAGAAAAACCAGGAAAACCAGGCGAAGAAAAACCAGGCAAACCGGGGGATAAAGATCCAGAAAATCCGGACAAACCAGGGGATAAAGATCCAGAAACACCGGGTAAACCAGGAGATAAAGATCCAGAAAATCCAGACAAACCAGGAGATAAAAATCCAAAAGATCCAGACAAACCAGGAGAAGATCCAAAAGATCCAGGCAAAGATCCAGGTAAAACACCAGAAGAAAATGGAAAAACTCCAGAAAACAATGGTAAAACACCAGAAAACAATGGTAAGACACCAGAAAATAATGGCAAAACTCCAGGAGCTACTGGACAAGTAGATGGAAAATCAACAACTACAAATAACAAAACTCCTAAGAGATTGCCAAAATCTGGTAGTGAAAGCGAAATAATGACTCTTGCAATGTCAGGATTATTAGCTGCAGCAGGATTCATTGGATTAAAGAAAAAACGTAAAGACCAATAATCTAAAATAGATTATATTTACAAAAATCAAACAAAGCCTAACTCATTTAATGTGAGCTAGGCTTTTTTGAATGGAAATAAACATACAAAAACCCGACCTCAAAAAGGTCGGGTAAATTTTATCCAATCATATTTGAAAATGAATTATAAATTAAAATTCCAACCAAAGCTACCAACAACATTTCCAATACAAACACGATAACTTTGATTACGATTTGTGCGATGAATGATTTCAAACCAACCTTGAAACTGTCCTTTTCCAAATACAAATCCAAGAAAGTCGCAGAGTAAGCTATCATTCCTGTGAAGCAACCAATGATGCTTCCTATAAATCCAAAAGGTGTAAGTATGAACATGAACAATGCGTTAATTATTGAAAATACCCCGCCCTTAACATCTCTTGTACAAGGAGGTGGAGTTGGTCTCATGTATTTTTTCGTAAACATGTATATGAATCTTGTCATAACATAGTTGATTAATGGTACTAAAATCAAAGTCATTATAGAAATAGTAGGTCTGTGAAAAACTTTCGACAATTCTCCAAGTGATCCTTGTGTTGTAACGCTAACCCACACTGCGCTAGTCAAAGCAGCGATTAAACCTGATGTCAAAAATGAATAAATGATTCCATGTTTTGTTGATGCGTAAAAATCATAGATTTTGTCTGCATATCCACTGATAAATTTTACGCATTTCAAATACCAATCAGGTGAATCGTTTTGCTTGTAGTTTTCGTATTCTTCGTTATCTTCCTTGCGCTCTTTTTGAGTGTATTTTTGGTTAATCTTCTCAAACATGTCTTCTTTTGATTGTTCTTCATCCAAAACCTTCTTAACATCAGCATTATTTTCTGCGTCGTTTTCAGTTTTTGCTTCAAAATAACTATCATCATGAACAATCTTTTCGTCAGACACATAACTTTTCAGATTTTGTTTAAAATCTTGTTTCTTATCGTCCATAGTCTCCTCCTATTAATATTTCTTATTTAATAATATACCCATTTGAAAAATATTAATTCACAAATTTGATTATTTAATAATTATTATTTCGTGTGGGATAAATCATTACAACGTAATAAATAATTGCAAAATATATTTATCAAACTTTTACGTTTGTAGTTTTAAATTAATAAAATGTTGATTTTTCAACAAATTAATCGTATAAAAAGTTTATAATAAAACGAATAGGGGTATAATAGAGCAGTAAACTTATTGATTTAACATAGATAGTAACGATTGTTACAAGAAAAATGAGGAGGATAATATGAATAGAAAAAGGATCGTTTCGTGGATACTCATTTTCGCTATGGTTATAGGATTTGCACCTGTAAACATATACGCAAGTGATGTTCCACAAAGACAAGAAGTCAAAGCAGAAAGTGATTTCGATTTTGACGAAAGTAGCGGTACTATTAAAAAGTACAAGGGTACAGATTCTGTAGTTAAAGTACCAAGTACAATTAATGGAGTAAAAGTAAAAAGTATAGGGAAATGGGCAATATCAGGAAATAAAAATATTACTGAGATTGTGCTTCCTGAAGGTTTAGAAAAGATAGCTGAACAAGCTTTTATGGGAAATACAAAGCTTAAGACAATTAATTTCCCAGATTCATTAAAAACTATCGGTCATAGTATTTTTATGATGGACAAAGCACTTGAAGGAGAGCTTACTTTAGGATCTAATTTAGAATTATTAGATAGATTTACTTTCGGAACTGGTTCTAGATTAGGTTCACAAAATGTAAAACTTAACATAGCACCTGGCAAGACTAAGTTAACTATCCTTAGAGGTACTTTTGGTTCAGAACAAACTAATGTGGATATCCCACTTGAAAGACCTATTTTAATCAAAGCAAATGCTTTTAGAACTGAAGAACCTGTCACTCTTAACTTCGGAACTATAGAAGTTAAAAAAGGAATTTCAAAGGAAGAATTGGCAAATACTTTGAAAGAAAAAGTTCTGTTGAATCTTTTAGTAGCTGAAAATGACGTAAAAAGTATCTCAGTAGGATTAGGCAAGGTTTACGAACTTCCAATAGATTGGAAATTAGATTCCGTAGACACTAATTCAACATCTGAAGTTACTATCGAAAATTCATTCACATATAATGAAGAAGATTTAAAATCTGCTTTAGATGTAGAAGAAATTAACTATGGAACAGATGGACTTGACGCAGTTCTTGGAAAAATCAAGGTTGTTGGCAAGATAAGCTTCAAGGGCGAATCTGAACAACCAGAACAACCCACTACTGAAAAATGGACCCAAGAAGACTTCACTTATGGACAATTCAAATACAAGGGAAGAATGGAAGAAGAATCCCACAGATTTGGGATTACTGGTTTTTCTGAAAAAGGTAAGGCGAAGTTAGCAAAGAATCCTGATTTGGTTATTCCAAAGGAAGTTACTATTGATGGAGTATTAAAACCGGTTGAAGGAATTAAGGAAAATTCTTTTGAAAATCTTAAAATAAATTCTGTAACTTTCCCTAAAACAGATGTAGAATTTATCATAAAAGATTCTGCTTTCCAAAACTCAGGAATTACTAAGGTTACGTTTGAAGAAGGTTTGAAATCTGTCGAATCACGTGCATTCAAGGACAATAAGCTTACTGAAGTTTCCATTCCAAGCACTGTGTGGAAAACTGGTAGCGAATCTTTCATGAACAATCAAATTAGTAAGCTTGAAATCTCCGATGATGTGGACAGTATTCAAATAGATAATTTTAGTTTTGCAAACAATAAACTTCAACTTGTAAAACTTCCTTACTCTATTTTTAAAATTAGACATTTTGTATTCCAAAACAATATAGGTTATGAAAATAGCAAGGTTGTAAGACTTGAAACTAGAAACCCTGAACATTTACAAGCATCAACTTATATCGTACCAGAAAGCGATCATCATAAGATAGTTTTGATTACAGATGTAAACAGAAGTGAACTTTTCCAAGAATTACAAAGTGTTAAATCAATTGAAAGAGAAGATTACAAGAAAGATGCCTTAGATGAATTTGACAAGGTATTACAAGAAGCTAAAAGAATTTTCAAAGACGAAAAATCAACTCAAGAACAAGTGGACAAAGCTTTTGATGATTTGGTAAAAGCTGAAGCGAAATTGAGACAATCAGCACCAGACAGATCAAAACTTAGAGATTCTATCAAAAGAGCAGAAGCATTAATTCCAGAAGCTTTCGAAAAAGAATCCTACGATGCTATGAAGAAGGAACTTGACAAGGCTAAGGAAGTTCTAGCTGATTTGGATAAAACATCAGATGAAATAACAGCTGCAAATAAAAGCTTGGAAGAAGCTTTGGCTAACTTAGTCATCAAGAAAGATTATCTGTATACAAGTGAAGACTTCACATACGAAGGCAATGCTATTACAGGATTTAGCGAAAGTGGCAAGGCTAAGTTCAAATTCAACAAGGATTTGGTTCTTCCAGATAAAAATCCTGATGGCAAAGATATTGAAGTGATCGGCAAATCAGCATTTAGTTTAGAAAAAGATCCTGGAGTTATTTTCGGTACAGATACTGTAAGTTCTGCAAATGGTATGGTATCCGTAAAATTACCACAAAATCTTAAGAGAATTGAAGAAGATGCATTCAGATTAAACAACTTTAGAAATGTGGAATTTCCAAGCACTCTTGAATATATTGGAGGATCAGCATTTAATGGAAATAGACTTGAAAAAGTAATATTACCTGATTCTGTAAAAGATGTTGAAGGTGGAGCGTTCTCACTAAATCAAATAACTGAACTTAGACTTTCTCCAAATATGACAAAGGTAGCGAATGGTACTTTTGCAAGAAATATCAAACTTAAAAAACTTGTAATTCCTGAAGGAATAAAAGTTATCGAAGGATCAGCTTTCCAAGGAGCACCATTAAAAGAACTTACTATTGCAAAAACAGTTGAAGAAATCAAAGGAAGAGCTTTTACAGGTCATCAATTAGAAGAATTGACAATTCCTGGAAATGTTAAAAAGATTGGAAGACAAGCTTTCGCCCACAATATTAAATGGAAGAGATTAAAGAAATTAACTCTAGGTGAAGGAATTGAAGAAATCGGAGATTCTGCATTTAGACATTCACTTCTTTTAGAAACTAACTTACCAAAGAGTTTGAAGAAACTTTCAAATACTGCTTTCAGAGACGCTGTAACAACTGACAAAAAACATGTTGTCGTTAAGTTGTACACTGAAAATTATGAGCATGTGAAATTTAACAATGAAAAATCATTAGTAAATCAAAAAGTTATTTTCAAAGGCGAAGTAAAACCAGGAACTATTGAAGAAATTCCTGAAATCAAAGCAGAAGACATAGAAAAAGAAGTTGTAAAACAAGGCGAAAAAATCGACCTATCTGATAACATCAAAAACTTACCAGAAAAAGCAACTGTAAAAGATGTAACGAAACCAAAAATCGATACAAATAAACCTGGTAAATATACAGCAAAAGTTGAAGTAACATTTGAAAATGGATCCAAGAGAATTGTGGAAGTTCCTGTAGTTGTTGAAAAGAAAGAAGTAACACCAACTGATCCAACTGAACCTACAGAACCAACAGAACCAACTATTCCAACAGATCCAACAACTCCTGTTGAACCAGAAACACCACAATCCAAAGACATCAAAGACACAGACACACTAAAAGAAATATTCGAAAAAATACCATCAACAAGAATAGCAGGAAGAAATCGTCAACTAACAGCAGTAGAAGTAAGCAAAACACTATTCAAACATGCAGATGTAGTAATCTTAACATCAAGCAACAAAATGGTGGATTCACTTGCAGCATCTCCTAAAGGAATAGCAATCAACGCACCAACATTATTTGTAGAAAAAGATTCAATAATGGATGAAGTTCTTCAAGAAATTAAAAGACTCAACCCATCTAAGATAATAATCGCAGGTGGCGAAGAATCTATCAGTGACGATGTTGCAAAACAATTACAACAACTAGGAATCAAACAACAAAGAGTAGCAGGAGCTGACAGATTCGAAACAGCAGTAAAATTAGGAGAAGAAATCAGACGTAACTCCTCAAACAAAACAGATGTAATCCTAGTAAACGGATACAACTCAATTGATGCATTAACAGCAGGAAGCCTAGCAGCAAAACTAAACATCCCAGTATTGTTAACAGAAAATGGCCAATTAAACAAAACAACTGAAAAAGTAATAAAAGATTGGGGCATTGAAAAAGTAACAATAATTGGTGGGAAAACTCAAGTATCAGAAGCAATCAAAGTAAAATTACAAGAACGTAAAATTACAGTAGAAAGACTAGCAGGAAGAACAAGAGTAGACACAGCACTAGAAGTAGCAAAAGCAGTCAACAGTAATCCTGACGCAATAATATTTGCAAATAAAGATACATTTGCAGATGCGCTACTCGCACCATATCTATCAAACGCCGAACAAGCACCAATAGTATTGATAGATAAAGATGAAGCATCAGTATCAGTAAAACAATACTTGAGAGACAATGAAATCAAAAACGGCATCATTTTAGGTGGAGAAAAAAGTATTGAAGAATACAAATAGTATTCATTAACAAAGCAATGTGATTGGATTTTAGATTCAGTCACATTGTTTTTTTGTTTGCAAATTACAAAAATCGAATTGTATTGTATAATATTAGATATATTATCAACTGATAATTTCAAATAATTATCATGAAATTCGAAGATTTGAGGAGAGATTTATGGCAATTTTAGTTATAGGAAGCGTGAATGTAGACACTACATATAATTTGGAAAATTTCCCAAAACCTGGCGAGACAATATCATCGATATCAAAGAGCAGATCTGTCGGTGGCAAGGGGGCAAACCAAGCGATTGCTTGTCAAAAACTCGGTGGCGATGTGAAGTTTCTTGCGTGTGTGGGAAATGATATGGACGCTGATTTTATTTTCGAAAATATGAAGGAATATGGCGTGGACACATCAAACATCATCAAAAAAGATGTGGACACTGGAACTGCGCTAATAAATGTGGATAAGACTGGTCAAAACGAAATAGTTTTGGATCATGGGGCAAATTATGCGATTACAATCCAAGATATCGACGATAACATCGAACTTTTGGATGAGTGTGATATTTTGATTTTGCAAATGGAAATTCCGCAAGAAGTCAATGAATATGCTATTAAAAAAGCGAAAGAAAAGGGAGTTTTCGTGATATTAAACCCTGCCCCAAGTGAGTTTGAAGTGGAAGATATATTGCATAAGGTGGACTTGTTCGTGCCTAATGAAAATGAAATTTTGAGATATTCAACCAAAGAAAACTTAAAAGAAGCAGCAGATGAATTGCTGGGTAAAAATGTAGGTTCTGTGATAATAACCTTGGGAGAAAATGGCTCTGAGTATTTCTCGAAAAAAGAACACATAAAACAAGAGCCCATCAAAGCAAAAGTTGTGGACACAACATCTGCAGGAGATTGCTACATTGGAGCGATGGCTGTCATGTTAGATCAACAAAAATCCATCAAAGAAGCGATGGAGTTTGCCACAAAAGCATCATCAAAGACAGTAACCAGAAAAGGATCGGGAGAATCCATCCCAACAATCGATGAGATTATGTAAAGCTTTCAGGATTTTTCCTGAAAGTTTTTGATGTAATAAAAAGAAAACCGTTCATGCTAAGAATATCATACGGAAAAAATTGATTTGTTTTAAAATCGAACAAATCCGTCCAAAATCGCACCGCGTAAACGAAGTGTGCTTGCGATTTTAGGATTTGGAGATTTAGAAAACAACAATTTTTGTAGTCTAGATATTCGTGCATGATGGTTTGCTTTTTGTATGATTATAATTTTTACGAAAATCACAAAACCATCCAGAATTTCCTGGATGGTTTTTTAAGAAACTTCTAATCATTCAACGCCAAATCTTGTATGATTTCGTAGTTTTCTTTTAATAATTTGAAATCTGGAATGTAGGAAGCGGCGATGATTTCGTCTGGGTTGTATTTTTGTTTTATTTCCATGAATTGGTCTTTGACAGAATTCACGTCTCCTTCTATTCGAAGACCTCTTGCTGTTCTTATCATGAATTTTTCGATTGATGTGAGTTCTGGACTGTTGTTAGGGTCTGCTTTTAAGAATGCATCTCTGTTGTTTCTGTTTTGGATTTGCAAGAATATGGAGATGGCTTGTTGTTTGATGTGTTCTGCGGAGTCTTTCTCATAAGCTGCATTTGCAGATACTCCAAGCATTACATATGGTTTGTCCAAATACTTCGATGGTGTGAATTCTTCGCGGTAGATTTTGAGTGCAACTTCAACTGTGTTTGGCGAAAAATGTCCTGCGAATGAATAAGGTAGTCCCAATTGTGCTGCGATGTGCGCTGATGTCATGGAGCTTCCCAAAATATACACAGGAACGTGTGTGCCAACTCCAGGATATGGACGCACTTTGAAGTTTTCCGCTTCATCTTCAAAGTAGCTTAGAAGTGTTCTGATGGCTTCTTTGAAGTTATCTTCCTTGTATGTGTCGCGATAAATTAATTTCGCTGTTTCGATGTCTGTTCCAGGCGCTCTTCCAATTCCCAAATCAACTCTTTCGGGATACAATGTTTCGAGCGTTCCATATCTTTCTGCAACTTGAAATGGTGTATGATTTGGAAGCATTACGCCACCTGCTCCAACTTTTATTTTTTGTGTGTTTTCCAAAATATATCCGATAATCAAATCCGTTGCTGAGCATGAAATTGACTTTGAATTGTGATGCTCTGCGACCCAATATCTTTCGAAGTTTTGTCCGTCAGCCCATTTTGCAAGTTCCAATCCACGTTCGATGGATTGTTTGGCAGTTTCATCTATAAATCTTGGTATTAAATTTAGTATTGATATTTTCATATTTTATCCCCTTTCTATTAATATGAATTTATTATATAAAACATGGAATGTCAAATGATTTTCACAGAATACTAATGTGATAGTAAACTATTGAAATAAATTTGAACAAATGGTATAATTAATTCAACAAAAAATTGTTTTAAGTTTACCTGATTTGGATAAATATATTATAACGTTGATAAAAAAGGAAGTAAGTTATGGATATTAAAAAATACAGGGTAAAACCTAATAAAAAAGTTGATTTGGAAAAATTTAGCACTAAAAAAGACGATTCATATTCTAAAAAAGAAGTGAAGGAAGAAATTTTGCCTGAAAATTTGGAAAAAATGTTTGAATATCAGGAAAAATTATACGCCGAAAATAAAAGAGGAATTTTGGTTGTGCTTCAAGCTATGGATGCTGCAGGCAAGGATAGTTTAGTA
The DNA here is from genome assembly GCF_046255015.1 of Finegoldia dalianensis. Classification (NCBI taxonomy): domain Bacteria; kingdom Bacillati; phylum Bacillota; class Tissierellia; order Tissierellales; family Peptoniphilaceae; genus Finegoldia; species Finegoldia dalianensis. The sequence continues at coordinate 98,222 of NZ_JBDLBQ010000002.1, read as the reverse complement.
AAAAAAGTGTTCACTGCACTTAATCCTGCGGGCTGCAAGGTTACAAGCTTCAAGCAACCTTCCACTGAAGAATTGGATCACGATTATTTGTGGAGAATTACGAAGGCTACTCCAGCTTATGGAGAAGTTGGGATTTTCAACAGATCGCACTATGAAGATGTGTTGGTGACGAGAGTTCACAATTTGGTTAATCAAAAAAACGACGACGATTTTTGGAACAAAAGATTTGAAGACATCAATGCGTTTGAAAAATATTTGGATAACAATGGTATAAAAGTTGTGAAGTTTTTCTTGCATGTGTCTAAGGAAGAACAAAAAGAAAGGCTTTTGGACAGAATTAATTTGGAAGAAAAGCACTGGAAGTTCGCAGCAAGTGATATTTTGGAAAGGGAAAACTGGGATGAATATCACAGGGCTTATGAGGATATGTTGGAGAACACTTCGACAGATTATGCCCCATGGTATGTGATTCCTGCAGACAACAAATGGTACACGAGGTTTGTTGTGAGTGAGGTTATGTTGGATTTGTTCGAGCAATTGGACCCACACGTTCCAGAGCTTTCAAAAGAAGAAGAATCGCAACTAGACAAATGGAAGAAGGTATTGTTGGAACAAGACGAGAAGGATGAAAAAGAAGACTAATAATAAATAGGAGGAGAATATGTCAGACGATAGAGATTACAAAAACTTTGAAAACGACGACAGCGAATACACTAATGACGGGAATTATTTTAACGAAAAGGAAAATGTGAAGGGCGGTTTTAGTGAAGATAAGGATAGCTATTCCGACAGGGATAGCAACTATTTCCAAGCTTCACAAGAAGAAAATTATTCTAATACGAAACAAGATCACTACGAAAAAACAGACGACAGCTTTTTCTTCGAAAATCAAGATGATGAAGAAGAATACATTGAAGATTACACTCAAAGAGAGAGTTCTGGGTATGCTGGTTTCTGCCAAAATATTTTCTCTATGTTACATGGACTTATTGAAAAATTCAATAAAAAGGGTGCATTTGTAATATTATTCTTGTTGTACGGAGTGTTCACGTTTGTGGCATCAATAGTACAATTCAAGCTTCACCCAGAACAAGCACAACAATTGGAACAAGTAACAAAAACTGGATTGAATCCAATAACATATAATATTATTTTGGCTGTTATATCGATGTTTTTCTATTATGCAGTATGTAGACTTATGTTCCATTTCACTAAAAAAGATATGTCACCAGTTCCAAATCCTGTAGAAAGAGATGCAAGACTTGGAGTGTATGTAGCTTGTGAAGCGTTGATTAACATTTTGTTGATGGCACTTCCAACAACGTTCCTTCCATCGATCGTCGGAATGATAATAGGAGTTATCCTTTACTCATCAGTTTTCTACGACAGAATTTCTGATGAAAGAATGCTTGCAGTAGGTGTGAAATCAGCGATTGTAAGTATAGTTTCAGGACTTGTGTTTGGACTTATAGTTGGAATCGTAGCAGTAGCAGCTGCGATAGCTTTTATGAAATAATAAAATTTATAGACTGATCACTAGACTAAGTGGTCAGTTTTTTTGTTTTTTAATATGTAGCCCGATGTTATATAATAATATATAAATGAAAGCCAAAGGGGAAAAATATGAACTTAACTGATATTATAGATAAAACTGATTATATAGATTACACGAAAAACAACGACTTGGATATCACAAATGTCACAAATGACTCCAGAAAAATCGAAAAAGGTGGAGTGTTTGTGGCGATTTCAGGGATGGAATTTGATGGACACAAATTTATCGACAAGGCGATTGAAAACGGCGCAAACACGATTGTGGTTACAGAAGATGTCACACAAATTAACAACATAAACTACATCAAAGTAGAAGATTCAAGGATTGCACTTGCTCAAATTTCAAATGTGATAACAGACTTTCCATCGAAGAAACTTCGTGTTATCGGAGTTACTGGGACAAATGGCAAGACTACGACAGCTTCTATGATTAGTCATATTTTGGAAAACTTAAACTCACAATGCACAAATATCGGCACGAACGGAACTTTTATCGCGAAAGAAAAATACGAAACGCCAAACACGACTCCAGAAATTTGCGAAATTGACAAGATTTTGAAGCTTTCGGTGGACAAAAAAATCGACAACGCTGTTGTGGAATGTTCAAGTCATGGATTGTATTTGCATAGACTAGACGGGATTGACTTTGATGTAGCTGTGTTTAATAATTTATCGATAGAGCATATGGATTTTCACAAAAATATGGAGAATTATTTCGATGCGAAGATGATTTTGTTCGAAAATGCTAAGAAAAAAATCGTGAACGTAGATGATGAATACGGAAGAAAAGCAAAGGGAAGGTTTGAAGAAGCATATACATTCTCTCTTGAAAATGAATCCGATTTTAAGGCTGAAAATGTAGAATTGATTGATGGAAAGATGCATTTTGAACTCAAAAACGTGAAATTCGTACTCAACAGATTTGCTATGTTTGATGTGTACAATGCGGTGGCTGCGATTGTTGCGGTGAATTTATTGGGATATGAACTTGAAGACATTGCCAAAGCGTTAGAAAGTTTTACAGGCGTTGAAGCGAGGTTTGAATTTGTTAAAAATGATTTGGGGATAAATATTGTCATTGATTTTGCACACACTCCAAAAGCTTTTGAAAATATCTACAAATCTGTGCCAAACGACAAACGAAAAATCGCAGTTTATGGAATGAGTGGCGATAGAACTCGTGAAATCAGACACGAGGTCGGAAAGATTTCCGCTGAAAACAACGTGTTCTCGGTGGTTACGACTGACGATCCAAAATTCGACACATACGAAAACATTGCAGATGATATTGTCAGTGGAATTGAGGAAGAAAACGGTGAGTATGTCAGAATCAAAGACAGGAAATCTGCCATCAAACATGCGATAGAAATGGCAAATAAAGGAGATTTTGTTCTACTTTTGGGAAAAGGACAAGAAAACTTCATCAAGCTCAAAGGAAATGAAAAGACACCTTATTCTGAAAAAGAAACAGTCAACGAAGTGTTGGATGAATTGAAGAATAAATAAGCAGTAAAGATACGAACATATCTTCAATAAAAGCAAAAATAGACACCGATACGAACGAATATCTAGACTACAAAAATTGATAAATTCATCGCTTGTGAACCTAAAATTGTGAACTCGTGCTACGCACTCAAACAGCACAATTTTTTAACGGTTCACTTCGCTTGAATTTAGTGCAATTTTTGTAGACAGATGAGCGATTTACGAGTTTTTGTGTTTTCTGTACCGTAGTCTAGATATTCGTGCAAACTGGTTTTCTGCTTTGTGTATTCTGAAGCTATCTAAGACAATACCTTCTTTATTCCTCAAATCATTATGAGAGCGAAGCGAGGGAGGTCATTTATAGAAAAAATCTATAAATAACGATTATCATTTTGATATATTATTGATTAAATGATATTATTTGTTACGAGGTGATTAGATGGTTGATTTAAAGAAGGAATTACCAGAAGTTTTTAACGATTTTGCAGAAAGTCGTCAAAATGCTTTTTTGAAGGTAAAAGAAATAAAAGATAAGGATATTCCTGTTATTGGAATTTTTTGTACGTTTTTTCCACAAGAGTTAGCTGTTGCAGCGGGTGCTACTTGTGTTAGTTTGTGTGCTACAAGTGACGAAACTATTCAAGATGCTGAGAGGGATTTGCCTAAAAACTTATGCCCACTTATCAAATCTTCATATGGTTTTGCGTTGACTGACAAGTGTCCGTTCTTCTATTTTTCTGATTTAGTTGTCGGAGAAACAACTTGCGATGGCAAGAAGAAGATGTACGAATATTTGGGAGAATTTAAACCTGTTCACGTTATGGAGCTTCCAAACAAGAACACTGAACAAGGTCTTATTTTATGGAAAGAAGAAATCAGAAAAATGATTAAAACTATCGAAGATTTATTCGGAGTTGAAATCACTGATGAAAAATTAAAGCATGCTATTGAAGTGAAAAACGCTGAGAGATCTGCTGTAAAGGACTTCTATTCTATAATGAAGGCTGATGATTTGCCAATTACAGGTGGAGAATTGTGGCATGTTTTAAATGGCGTGCAATTTGATTTTGACAAGGAACAAATTCCACAAATGCTTGAAGAATTAAAAGCCAAGGTTATGTCTGAACACAAGCACATCAGTGGCAAACCAAGAATTTTGATCACTGGTTGTCCTATCGGTGGTGCGACTGAAAAAGTTATCGAAGCAGTTGAAAACAACGGTGCAGTTGTGGTTAGCTACGAAAACTGCGGCGGCGCAAAGGCTATCGATGAAAATGTCGACGAAGATAATCCAGATATGATTGATGCGATTGCTAGAAAATACATGAACATCGGTTGTGCATGTGTGAGTCCAAACGAAAACAGACTTAAATTATTGGATAAATTAATCGACGAATATAAGGTTGATGGTGTTATAGACATGCACTTACAAGCTTGTACTCCTTACCAAGTTGAAGGTTTGGCAATTAAGAGATTCTGCAACGATAAGAAAAATGTTCCTTATATTGCAGTGGAAACAGATTACTCAAAATCAGATATCGGACAATTAAATACAAGAATTGGTGCATTTGTTGAAATGTTATAACATTTTTTAAAAAATTGTGGTATAATAGATTCAGCAAAGTCCATACAGGTTTTACCTGGAAAATAATCGCCATTATTCAGAACTGGCGGTTATTTTTTTGTTGGAAATTTTGAAATGTTGTAATAATCTAACTAGCTAGGTGTGATACAATATAGTAAGTATTAATTTTGCACATAGGAGAGGAAGAACTTGGCAAAGCAAAAATCACTTAAATTAAACGCGATGCTTAATTTAATCAAAGTTGGGCTGAGCGTTGTCTACCCGTTGATAACTTTTCCTTACGCTACGAGAATTTTGCAAGTAGCAAACATGGGAAAGGTAAGCTACGGGGATTCAATTATTAAAATATTCATGCTGATTGCATCGCTTGGAATTACCAATTACGCAGTCAGAGAAGGTTCCAAATACAGAGAAAATAGAACAAAACTCAATCAATTTTCGAGGGAAGTTTTCTCTATCAACTTGTTGTCTACGTTGATTTCTTACATTTGTTTAGCTATATTCTGTGTAGTTTCTGTGAAAATGCACGACTATGCAACGCTTGTTTTCATTCAAAGTTTGACCATAATCTTCGCGACACTTGGAGTTGAATGGGTCAACGCAATCCACGAGGATTATTTGTACATTACAATCAGAAGTATCATAATTCAAACTATTGGTGTAATTTTATTATTTTTCGTAGTAAAAACCCAAGAAGATTACTTAAAATACGCTGGACTTACGGTTTTCGTAAATGGTTTGGTGTGTATTTCAAATATGTTACATGTAAGAAGATATGTAAGTTTGAAACCAACACTCAAACTAAATCTGAAAAGACACTTTAAACCCATCATGCTATTCTTTTCAAATAGCATCGCAGTTTTGGTGTATGTAAGTGCAGACATGACAATGCTTGGCTGGATTTCGGGAGATTTTTACACAGGACTATATGCAGTAAGCGTGAAGGTGTATTCCGTTGTAAAGCAAATGCTAGGCGCGATTTACATGGTTACAATTCCAAGGCTTTCCAAGGCAGCGACATTAGATGATAAAACAGAATTCAGACATTTGTTGACAGAAATCTCAAGTTTCTTGCTATTATTAATGATACCAATGTGCACAGGACTTGGAGTTTTATCCAAAAACATCGTCTACATTCTCTCTGGAGAAAAATTCATTGCGGCGACACTTTCGTTGCAAATTCTAGCAGTGTCAGTATTTTTCGCAATAACTGGTGGTGTAATCACAACTTGCATGAACGTTCCATTGGGAAAAGAAGCGTTGAACTTAAAAGCGACGACTATATCGGCGTTTGTAAATGTAGGGTTAAATCTAGTTTTCATACCACTTTGGCAACAAAATGGTGCAGCAGTGACAACGGCGATTTCAGAATTAGTAGTAGTTCTTGTGTGTCTATTTGAATTTAAAGAAGCAAGAGTTTACTTTGAAATGGACAAATTATTCTATACAATGAAATACGCAGTAGCAGGAGCTTTGTGGATACTTTTGACAAAGTTTGTAGTCACAAAATTTATCACGAATTACACGCTTAACTTATTGGCAGTATTCTTCATCAGCGTCATAGGCTACACTTTAATATTGTTCTTCGGTAAAAATGAAGTATTTATCGAAACATTGAAGAAAACACCACTTAAAAAATTAGTAAAATAAATAATGAGAGCATCATGCGATGCTCTTTTTTATTGTGTGGTGAGGGGTAAAAGATAGTTTTAGAATTTTTTAAATTTGTAGATAAATAAGCGAATATCGTGATGTAGTGAAATAAAAGCAGATTACCAGTTTTGCTAAGAATTAAGATTTATAAAAGACAAAAACATCGTAAAGGAGCGAATCATTCGGAAAAAATTGTTTTAAATTCAATCGAAGAAATCCGTCCAAAATTTGACCGCGTAAGCGAAGCGTGCTTCAAATTTTAGGATTTCGAGATTAGAATTTATCAATTTTTGTAGACAGATGAGCGATTTACGAGTTTTTGTGGTTTTCTTCGTTCGTGGTCTAGATATTCGTGCAAACTGTTTTTCTGCTTTAGTGCATTCTGAAAATTTCGTTGATATTTTTCAAATCACTCATTTCGCACGTCAAAGCTTCAAATTAATACTAGAAAAATTTCACAATGATGGTATAATAAAATAATTGGGCATAAGATTTTGTGTTTGTCGACGACGTTTTGCCAGTGATAACTATGACCAGTAATTTATTCCTTTAAATTGGCAAATTTTTTTGAAACGCATATATAATCTAATGTGAATATATGGTAAAATAAGGTTAACAATACTTTTGTTAACCAATATTTTTTTGTAAAGAGGTGATAGTTTGGGCGATTTAATAAAAAAAGAATTGATACGAATTGAAGATTGTGCAAATGATTGGAAGGATGCAATAAGAATTGCAGCAAAAAGTTTGTTGGACAATGGTTACATTAACGAACAATATGTTGCTGACATGATAAAAAGCGTTGAGGATGCTGGTCCATACATTGTGCTTGCTCCGAACATTGCGGTTCCTCACGCACGACCAAACGGCAATGTAGACAAAATGGCGATTAGTTTGACAAAATTAAATGAGCCTGTGAATTTTAGAAACGAAGAAGAGGATGAGGACAACTGGGTAAGAATTTTGTTCTGTTTGGCAGCGGTGGATTCTTCATCACACATTGTAGCACTTCAACAATTGGCAGTGCTTTTGGATTCAGATGAAATTACAGATGAGCTTATAAACGCAAAAACTGAGGACGAAATGTTGGATATTATTAACAAAAAATTAGAGGAGGGAAATGATGATTAATATTGTTACTGTATGTGGTAATGGAATTGGAAGTAGTCTTCTTTTGAAAATGAAGGTGGAAACTATTTGCAAGGAAATGGGAATTGAAGCGAACGTTGAATCTTGTGATTCTAACGCAGCTGTAGGAAAAGGCGCTGATCTTTTCGTAACTGTTAAGGAATTCAAATCAATTTTTTCAGATGATCAAAAAGTAGCCATTGTAAAAAGCTACACTAACAGAAAGAAAATCGAAGAAGATTTGGTTCCTGTATTAGAAGAATTCAAATAAAAATTTAGGAGGAATTTATGGGATTTTTAAACGTATTAAAGGATATTTTATCTGAACCTGCGTTTTTGATGGGTCTTATCGCGATGGTAGGTCTTATCGCACTTAAAAAACCAGCTCACAAGGTTATGACTGGTACATTAGGTCCAATCTTAGGATATTTAATGTTAGCTGCAGGTGCAAATGTCATCACGACTAACTTGGATCCATTGAGTCAAATGATTCAACACGGATTCAACATCACAGGTGTTGTTCCTAATAACGAAGCCATCACATCTGTTGCACAAAAAGTTTTGGGCGTAGAAACAATGTCAATTTTGTTAGTAGGACTTATTTTTAACTTATTAATAGCAAGATTTACAAGATACAAATATATTTTCTTAACTGGCCACCACAGCTTCTTCATGGCTTGTCTATTGTCAGCAACTTTAGGTGCAATCGGATTTAAGGGTGTCGCTTTGGTATTGGCTGGTGGATTTATATTGGGAGCTTGGAGTTCAATCTCTCCAGCAATCGGACAAAAATACACTTTGAAAGCTACTGACGGAGACGAAATCGCACTTGGTCACTTTGGTTCATTGGGATATTATTTGTCGGCGTTTATCGGTTCATTAGTTGGAAAAGATTCCAAATCAACTGAAGATATCGAAATTCCTGAAAAATGGGGTTTCTTGAGAAATACTACAATTTCAACAGCGTTAACAATGATTGTGTTCTATCTAATCGCAAGCATCAAAGCTGGTCCAGATTTCGTTGGCAAAATGTCTAACGGACAAAACCCATATTTGTTTGCAATCATCTCTGCGTTAAACTTCGCAGTTGGTGTAGCAATCGTATATGCCGGTGTTAGAATGATTTTGGCAGATTTAATTCCTGCATTCGAAGGTATTGCTACAAAATTAATTCCAAACTCTGTTCCTGCAGTTGACTGTGCAGTATTCTTCCCATACGCACCAACAGCAGTTATTTTGGGATTTGCATGTAGTTTTGTAGGCGGATTAATCGGTATGTTTATATTGGGAGCTATCGGTGGAGTATTAATTATTCCAGGACTTGTTCCTCACTTCTTCTGTGGTGCAACTGCTGGTATTTACGGTAATGCAACTGGTGGTAGAAGAGGAGCTATGATAGGTTCATTCATCAACGGATTATTCTTGGCATTCCTTCCAGCATTCTTACTACCAGTTTTAGGACAATTAGGATTCAATAATACAACATTCGGAGATTTTGACTTCGGAGTTTTGGGAATATTATTAGGAAAAATCGGTAACGCTATGGGTAATGTCGGAGTTTATATTATTATCGCTGTTTTGGCAGTAGTTTTAATAGCTCCTTCAATTATCACTAAGAAAGACACAGCAATTAACAACGAACAATAATTTGAACTACACAAGAAAGAGGTTGAAATGGATAAAATTAACACAAAAATTTACTCAGACGGTGCAGTATTAGAAGACATGTTAGAATCATTGGCATCAAAAAAAGTAACGGGATTCACAACTAACCCATCATTGATGAAAAAAGCTGGAATCACTGATTACGTTGAATTTGCTAAGAAAGTTCTAGAAGAAATCACAGAATATCCAGTATCATTTGAAGTATTCGCAGATGATTTGGAAACAATGGAAAAAGAAGCAGACAAAATATCTTCATTGGGAGATAATGTTTACGTCAAAATTCCGGTAACTACAAGTAATGGAACATCAACTGCTCCATTATTGAAAAAACTTAGTTCAAAAGGAATCAAACTTAACGTTACAGCAATCTTCACAGTGGATCAAGTAAGAGAAGTTGTAGACAACTTGACTGAAAATGTTCCAAGCATTGTTTCAGTATTTGCTGGAAGAATTGCAGACACAGGAGTTGATCCAATGCCAATCATGAAAGAAGCCTTGGAAATTTGCAAAACTAAAAAAGGTTGCGAATTGTTGTGGGCATCTCCAAGGGAAGTGTTCAACATTTACCAAGCAAATGAATTGGGAGTAGACATCATCACATGTACTCCTGCAATCATCAAGAAACTTTCATTGATGGGAAAAGACTTGAACGAATACTCACTAGATACAGTGAAGACATTCTGCAAAGACTCAAAAGAATTAGGATTTTCAATACTTTAATAACACAAGGGCTCACAAATGTGGGCTCTTTTTTTAGTCCTGTGATTGAAAAATCATCATGCACGAATATCTAGGCTACGGCAACAATCGCGCACGAATATCTTGGTGAAAATTTAATAATCTTATTCAGACACAACACAGATCAAGCATTTTGCACGAATATCTAGAATACTAAGAATGTTTTTTAATTGTACTCCGAAGTTTTAAAATTATTAGAATAAAAAATTGAGGAATTAAAAAATATTAAAAATTTTAAATTAACAATATTAAGATAAATTTATTTTATTAATATTCTAATATGAACTAAAGAAATATCAATTAAAAGTAAATTAATCGTAAGTTTCATGTAGCTAATTACGTATAAATATACATCAAGAAAAAAGGCAGATAAATCCCTAAATCAACAGTTAAAACAAGCAAAAAAACTGGTTGACAAATCAGAATATTAATGAATATAATATAAGAGAGAAGAAGTTAGAGAGTAGTGCAATAAAATGAGGGAAAAGGCGTGTATCGCCTATACCACATCGCGTTGAAGCGATAAATACTTGCGTTTCAATTGTATTATAATTCAAATTTTTTCTAAAAAACAATCATTCTCAAAGCATTTTACACCGATTGCGATTTTGAGAGTTGAATTAATATTAGGAGGAATATATGACAGACAAACAAAAACTTAGTTTGAAAGCGCTTATATTGATGATTTTTACGTCGGTTTTTGGTTTCACTAACATTAGTAGATCATATTATTTAATGGGATACTCCGCTATTCCTTGGTATATTTTATCGGGTATAGCATTTTTCCTACCATTTGCATTCATGATAGCAGAGTATGGTTCTGCATTTAAAGATGCAAAAGGTGGTATTTATTCTTGGATGGAAAAAAGTTCTGGCAAGAAGTACGCTTTTGTAATCACTTTTATGTGGTTTGCATCCTACATAATCTGGCAAGTAAATGTAGGTTCAGGTATTTGGATTGTTTTATCGAATGCTATTTTCGGGGTTGACAAGACTCAACAATGGTCTTTGTTCGGGTTAGACTCAGTAAAAACTTTGGGTATTTTGGCAATCTGCTGGATTATAATGGTTACTTATGTATCTAACAAAGGTTTGGAAAAAATTAAAAAGATTACTTCTGTTGGCGGAAGTGCTGTAGCTCTTATTAACATTTTCTTGTTTGTTGGAGGATTAATTATACTTATTTTAAACAAAGGAAAAGTTTTACAACCAATTAATTTTGAAGCATTTTTCCAATCTCCAAATCCAAAATACGCAGGTGGAGAAATTGCTGTTTTATCATTTGTTGTATACGCAATCTTTGCATATGGTGGAATAGAAGTTATAGGTGGTCTTGTAGATCAAACAGAAAATCCTGAAAAAAATTTCCCTAAAGGTGTAAGCATCGCAGCTATAATAATAACTGTTGGATATGCATTGGGGATTTTGATGTTTGGATCTTTTACTAATTGGGATTTTGCTTTCAAAAGTTTCTCAAAAGAAACTATTACTTTAGGTAATGTTTCATATATTGGGATGAATCACATGGGTTATCAATTGGGACTTGCTTTTGGTTTGAGTGAAGCTGCAGCTAGAACTTTTGGTTTGTGGATTTCAAGATATATGGGTATTTCGATGTTTTTAGCATTGACAGGAGCGTTTTTTACTTTGATTTATTCTCCACTTAAGCAATTAATAGGTGGGACTCCAAAAGAGTTATGGCCAAAATCTTGGACTGTTGAAAAAAACGGTATGTATGTGAATGCTATGAAGTATCAAGCAGCGTGTGTTATTGTAATTATCGCCATTGTTTCATTCGGAGGAAAAAGCGCAAAACAATTCTTCGAAGTATTGGTGTCAATGACTAACGTTTCAATGACTTTGCCTTACTTCTTCATTTCTTATTCTTTCTTAGCATTTAAGAAAAATCAAGAAATAGAAAAACCATTTGAAAAATTTAAATCTATGGGAGTTGTCAAGGCGGCTGTGTTCTTAGTATGTTTAGTTGTAGGATTTGCGAACCTATTTACAATTATTGAACCAGCTATTAGTAGTGGGGACTGGTTGACTACAATAATGTCTGTAGCAGGACCATTACTATTCACACTATTGGCATTGTATTTGTACAATAGAATGGAAAAGAAATACGGAAAATTAAATTAAAACTATCGGTGTAACAAAAGAGAGCTTCGGCTCTCTTTTATATTGAATATGATTTTATAAATAAATTTTTCGGATTTTTCACCTGAAATTATATGCTCTGTAATTTATTGGGAAATTTTATAAGTGATTTCCTTTAAATGTTGATGTTTTTGTTGTAAATGATATGTTTTAATGTTAAAATAAAAGGTAGTATTTATAGATATTAAAGTAAGGAGATTTATATGGGAGTATTTGAATCTATTTTTGGCTCAGCTAATAAAAAAGAGCTAAAGAAGATAGAACCAATTATTAAAAAAATTGAATCATATGATAAGTCTATGCAACAATTATCAGATGATGAATTAAAGCATAAAACTGTTGAATTCAAGGAAAGATTAAAAAACGGCGAAACTTTGGACGATATTTTACCAGAAGCTTTTGCTGTAGTTAGAGAAGCCAGCTACAGAGTTTTGGGTATGAAACAATATCGTGTGCAATTAATCGGTGGTGTTGTTTTGCACCAAGGTAGAATTGCAGAAATGAAAACTGGTGAAGGTAAGACTTTGGTTGCAACTTTACCTGCATATTTGAATGCACTTAGTGGAAAGGGCGTTCACGTAGTTACTGTCAATGATTATCTTGCAAAGAGAGATAAGGAATGGATGGGAAAGGTTCACGAATTTTTGGGATTAACTGTAGGCGTTATCGTTTATGGTTTGGACAATGATGAAAGACGTGAAAACTACGCTTGTGATATTACTTACGGTACTAATAACCAATACGGCTTCGATTATTTGCGTGACAACATGGTTATTTACAAAAAAGACAAGGTTCAAAGAGGCCTTAACTTTGCAATCGTGGACGAAGTTGACTCCATCTTAATAGATGAAGCTAGAACTCCACTTATTATTTCTGGTCAAGGCGACGAATCTACAGATATGTACATGAGAGCAAATATGTTTGCTAATGGTTTGACTGGACGTATTATGGATCCAGAAGAAGACAAGCCAGATATTTTCGATCGTGAATTCAAGGATGAAACTGTTGATTTCTTGGTTGACGAAAAGAGAAAAACTGCCAGTCTTACAGAAATTGGTACTAAAAAAGCCGAAGAATATTTCGGCGTAGAAAACTTGTCTGATCCTAACAACATGGAATTGGCTCACCATATCAACCAAGCTTTGAAGGCTAACAATACAATGAAACGTGACATTGATTACGTAGTAAAAGACGACGAAATCCTTATCGTTGATGAATTTACTGGTCGTATAATGGAAGGTAGAAGATATTCTGATGGTCTTCACCAAGCTATCGAAGCAAAAGAAGGTGTTGAAGTTAAGAGCGAATCCAAAACTTTGGCAACAGTTACATTCCAAAACTACTTCAGAATGTACAACAAATTAAGTGGTATGACTGGTACTGCCAAGACTGAAGAAGCGGAATTCAACGAAATCTACAAGATGGACGTTGTTGAAATTCCTACTAACAAACCAGTAGCCAGAGTTGACGAACAAGACAGAGTTTACATCAACGAAAACGCTAAATTCAACGCAATCGTTGAAGAAATAAAAGAAATTCACAAGACTGGTCAACCAATTCTAGTTGGTACTATTTCCATCGAAGTTTCAGAAAGATTGTCCAACTTGTTGAAGAAGAACGGAATCAAACACGACGTATTGAACGCTAAGCAACACGAACGTGAAGCAGAAATCGTAGCACAAGCGGGTATGTTTGACAAAGTTACTATCGCAACAAACATGGCCGGCCGTGGTACCGACATTCTTTTAGGCGGTAACCCAGATTTCTTAGCAAAACACGACATGAAAAAACAAGGTTATGGCGAATACGTAATCGAAAGTTTGGATTCATTCTTGCCAAGTACAGACGAAGAATTAGTTGCAGCAAGAAATGTTTACAACGAATTATACAAAAAATACAAAAAAATGACTGACGAAGATAAGAAGAAAGTTCTTGAAGTTGGTGGATTATACATTATCGGTACTGAACGTCACGAATCACGTCGTATCGATAACCAATTGCGTGGTCGTTCTGGTCGTCAAGGAGACCCTGGTAAATCAAGATTCTTCGTATCATTAGGAGACAACTTAATGAGATTGTTCGGTGGAGAAACCATCCAAAAATACGCTGAATCTGGCAAATTCCCAGAAGACGAACCAATGGAATTCAGAACAATCACTAAAGCAATCGAAAGAGCGCAAACAAAGGTTGAATCTAACAACTTCGGTATCAGAAAGAACGTATTGAAATACGACGACGTTATGAATGCACAACGTAAAGTAATTTATACTGAAAGAGATAAAGTACTTGACGGTGAAGACATGCACGAATCTATCGTAGCTATGATTAAGGACATCATTGCAAACGCAATCGACACATATTGCCAAGATGCAAAATCAGAAAATTGGGAAATGGAAGCATTGATGACTTACTTGAACACATTCATTCCAGAAGGAACATTGGATCTTACAAGACTTAACAGCTACAACAAGAAAACTTTCACAGATTATGTAACACAAAAAGCATTGGAAGTTTACGGCGAAAAAGAAGAAGCCATCGGCAAAGAAAAATTCAGAGAAATCGAACGTGTAATTCTTCTTATGGTTGTAGATAGAAAATGGATGGATCACATTGATGCGATGGATCAATTGCGTCAAGGTATCGGCCTAAGAGCATTCGGTCAACAAGACCCAGTAAGAGCTTACAACAACGAAGGTTTCGAAATGTTTGAAGATATGAACCACTCTATCAAAGAAGACACAGTTAGAGGAATGTTCAACGTTCAACCAGTTGAAGAAATCGAAAGAAAACAAGTAGCTCACGAAACTTCTGCATCAAGTGGTGAAGAAGAAATCAACAAACCAGTAGTTAAAGGTAAGAAAATCGGTAGAAACGATCCATGTCCATGTGGAAGTGGTAAGAAATACAAAAACTGCTGTGGTAAAAATAGATAAAAATAAAAACAAATACAAACACATCAAGGAGGAGAAATCCTCCTTTTTTGTTCAAAAAATATATGCAATTGGAGGATAAAAATGGACGTATTTTTAATTAACGAAAAAATAGAAAGTTTATCTCAAAATCTAAAAGAAATAAAGGAGTCTCTTTGACTTAGACAATTTAAGAAAAAAATTAGATGAATTGCAACAAGAAACATTGAAACAGGGCTTTTGGGATGACAGCGACAAAGCACAAGAAATCTTCGACGAATTAAATTCCGTAAAAGACGATGTCGAAAACTACGACGATATCGAAGAAAAAATCGAAGAAGTAAGAATGATGCTCGAAATCAGCAAGGAAGACAACACAGAAGAATACGAAAAAGAAATCTCAAAAACACTCAAAAGTTTGGAAGAAAAAGTCGACGAATTCAAAATCAAAACGCTCTTGGTGGGAGAATACGACAAAAATAATGCGATTATGTCCATTCACGCAGGTGCAGGTGGGACTGAAGCACAAGATTGGGCTGAAATGTTACTGAGAATGTACACGAGGTGGATTGCTGACAAGAATTATTCCTATAAAATCACCGACTACAATCAAGATACAGAAGGCGGCATCAAATCCGTATCGTTAATCGTACAAGGAATTAACGCCTATGGTTTTTTGAAAAGCGAAAAAGGAGTCCACAGACTTGTCAGAATTTCTCCGTTTGACCAACAAAAACGTCGCCACACATCATTCGCATCAGTGGATGTCTTCCCTGAAATCAAAGATAGTCACAACATCCAAATAGACGACAAAGATTTGAAAGTGGACACTTACAGAGCATCTGGTGCCGGTGGACAACATGTCAACATGACAGACTCTGCAGTTAGAATCACACACATTCCAACAGGTGTCACAGTCCAATGTCAAACAGAAAGATCGCAAATCGCCAACAGAAAATACGCCATGGATATGCTTATCGCCAAGCTTATCATGATAAAAGAAGAAGAAAAGCGTGAAAAAATCGAAGACATCCAAGGAAAATACAACCAAATAGCGTGGGGCTCCCAAATCAGATCCTACGTCTTCCAACCGTACACATTGGTAAAAGATCACAGAACAAACTTTGAAAGTTCACAAGTGCAAGATGTGCTTGACGGTGATTTGGATAAATTCATAAATGCATATTTGAGCCACAATTAAATTTACAATAAAATAACACAAATATAGTACAATATAGAAAAGGAGGGGATAGAATGGAATATGTAATCTACAATAAAAACACGCCGGTGTTTTCTTTTGAAATGATTCACAACAAAATCATAAAAATCATAGAAATATACAATCCAAAATACAGACCGGTGCAAGTTAAATACAATAACAAGAAAAATATAATCGAAAAAAGTAGCTTCGAACATTTTCTAAAAGGCAGAAGAATTCCGGACACCAGACAGGACAAGGACATTCTTCTAGAAAACCTTCAAGGAAAATCTCTTTACGAACTTAGCTTGGCGTATTTCGGGCTATCTCTTTCAGATCAATATTGGATAAAAGAAAAAAACGACAGCGTAGAATGTAAAGACATCAACTTTTTCCAAAATGATTTCTCACAATATATGGGACTTTTTATGTTTGGTAAATCCGACAGTTCTTTTTCACTAAAAACTCCGAACAACACATCAGATGGTTGGCTTAAAAAAGCATGGATGCTAAATGAAGGTAAGAGAATTCTCGTTAAAGGCTCTTCGAAACCATTCTATCAAGAAGCTTTCAACGAAAAAATAGCCTATGAAATCTCAAAAGTTCTTGGAATCAATCATATTAAATATGAAATTGAAAATATTGGTGACAAGACTTGTTCTGTTTGTGAGAATTTCATCGATGAAAACACGGAGCTTGTCCCAGTTAATGCGGCTGTTCAAAATGTTCAAAAACCTAATCATATTTCAATGTATGATTTCGTGGTAGAAGAATTACAAAAACTTGGGATATCTGATGCGAAAAACAGAATCGATGAAATGCTATTTCTTGATTATATAATTTTCAACGAAGACAGACATTTTAATAATTTTGGATTTATAAGAGATGTTGAAACGCTTGAAGTTAGAGGAATGGCTCCGATTTATGATTCGGGAACAAGCTTATTCTACAACACACTTGATACTGCGATAAATTCTTGCAATCCTGATGTGAAGCCGTTCTACACTGACAGAAAAAAACAGTTTGAATTAATCAAAGAAAAAATCGACAAAAAAATCGATGCGAATAAAATTTACGAAATAATCGTGGACGTACTTTCAGAAAGTGATTATCTCGAAGAATTTGCACCTGATAGGAAAAAAATCATCGCAGACAGAGTAGCAAAATCTATATAATTAATGCATAAAATTTGTGGTTTTTGATTGCATATTGGGTATATAAGTCTTGAGGTGTAATTAAATGAAAAATATAGTATTAGAAAATTTCAGAGAATTGTCGAATGTTCCTCGTTGTTCATTTGACCAAAAAAGAATTAACGAATACTTAGTAAATAAAGCGAAAGAATTGGGTCTAGAATACGATGTTGACGATGAATTAAACATCGTAATCAGAAAGCCTGCAACAGAAGATAAAAAAGGTCATCCAGGAGTTATTTTGCAAGGTCACATGGACATGGTTTGCGAAAAAGAAGATGACAGCGATCACGATTTTACAAAAGATCCGATAGAATTTATCGAAAAAGATGGCAAGTTAACTGCCAACAAAACAACACTTGGAGCTGACAATGGAATAGCAATCGCAATGGGATTTGCTATTTTGCAAGATGAAAACTTGTCACATCCTGATTTGGAATTGATGATTACGACAAACGAAGAAGTTGGACTTATCGGTGCGAATGCCGTAAGCGAAGATTTCTTAAAAGGCAAATACCTTATCAACGTTGACAGCGAAGAAGAAGGAATCATGACTTGTGGTTGTGCTGGTGGCAATACTTTGAATTCTGAGTTTGCAATCAAACGCGAAGATTTTGGAAAATATTTCTACAGGATAGCAATCAATGGTTTCAGAGGTGGTCACAGTGGTCAAGATATCAACAAAAATCACCTTAACGCCATCGAATCTACAGTTAAAATCCTAAAAGAATTATCGACACGTCACAATTTGAGAATTGTATCATTAAATGGTGGTACAAAACACAACGCAATCCCAAGAAATTGTGAACTTATAATTGCAAGTGAAGATGAAATCAAAGACGAAGAACTAAACGTTGATGGTTTCAAACAAGTCGAAAAAAAGATGGAATTTAAGTTTGAACAAGTAGATGAAAAAACTCCAATGGACGAACAATCTACTGAACACATCTTGAATTTCCTAACAACAATTCCAAACGGAGTTGTGGACATGGTAAAAGGAAACGCCGATTTGGTGGAAACTTCTCTTAACCAATCAATCGCAAAAACAGAAGAAGACAAATTCGTGTTTATGGTATCAATCAGATCCTCAGTTTTGGATAAGATAAAAGAAGTTGAAGATTTGATTACAAATACAACAAAATCAAACAATGGAATAGTTGAATCTGAAGGATTCTACGAACCTTGGGAATACCGTGAAGATAGCGAACTAAGAGACAAATGTTTGAAAGTTTATAAGGAAGTCACAGGAAAAGATATGCAAGTGAATGTTATTCACGCAGGTCTTGAATGTGCAGTATTTTCAAAGAAATATCCGGACATGGACATGATTTCCATCGGCCCAGATATGACGGGAGTTCACACACCAAAAGAAACTTTGGATTTGGAATCTACAGCTAGGGTGTACGAATTCTTGAAGAAATTAGTAGAATCATTATAAAATGGAGGATAAAAATGAGTGACGAAAGAAATTTAGAAAACGAAGAATTAAACGAAGAAATGTATGATGAAGAAGAGTTAGATACAATCGTACTAACTTTAGAAGATGGCGGCGAAATCGAATGTGGAATCCTTGGAGTATTCGAAGTTGAAGGCTACGACAGTGATTACATCGCACTTGTATCTGAAGATGACAACGAAATTATGATTTACAAATACGAAGAAATCAACGAAGAAGAAGCTAACTTAGATGTTATCGAAGACGATGCTGAATACGAAAAAGCAAAAGAAACATTTGAATCTCTTTTCGTGGATTTTGAAGGAGAAGATGAAGAATAATTTTAAGGCTGTTATGATTGATCTGGACGGAACTCTTCTGACAGATGATAAAAAAATTACTGATTTCAGTAATCAAATTTTACAAAAACTTTATGACAAT
The DNA here is from genome assembly GCF_046255015.1 of Finegoldia dalianensis. NCBI lineage: Bacteria > Bacillati > Bacillota > Tissierellia > Tissierellales > Peptoniphilaceae > Finegoldia > Finegoldia dalianensis. The sequence goes on along the minus strand of NZ_JBDLBQ010000002.1, from coordinate 79,078 downwards.
GGCATAAAGATTATTATTGCGACAGGAAGAGGTCTATCCAGAGCTAAGCAATTAACCGAAAAATTAGATTTTGACAAAATAATCCTTGCAAATAATGGAGCTATTATTCACAGTAGCTCCAATATTGCAACGGATGAGGATTTGAAGTTGGAATCCAATGTGGTGGATGAGCTTAGCACTCTATCAGAGGAGTATGGGATAAGACCGTATTTTTTTGTGGAAAATAAATGCTCATTACTCATTCAAGATGAAGATGACAAGAAATATTTCGTTGATAGCGTGGGAGATATTGGTGAGATAATGACAGTGTCTGAGAGGAATTTGCCGATAGATGATTGTGTAAGCATGATTATGATAGCAAGAAAAGACCGTATTTACGATATTGTTGATCATATCAAGACCAATCCCAACGTGACATATCACATTCACACGAAGTATTTTTCCAAAAACATCAGAATGCTTGAAGTGCAAAACGTTAACACGGACAAATACAAAAGGGCAATTCATGTGCTTGAACATTTTGGAATAACAAGTGATGAAGTGGTTGCTATTGGCGATGCGCACAACGATTTGGAAATGGTTGTGAACAGTGGGCTTGGAGTTGCGATGAAAAACTCCGACGATATTTTGAAACAAAACGCAGACATCATAACACAATACACAAACGAAGAAGACGGACTGGCAAAATTTTTAGAAGAACTATTTGAGTTGAGGGATTATGAATAATTTAAAAGAATTTTTGAATGAAGAATATTATGACAAATACAAGGGCAAAAACTTGGTAGTATACATCTATCCAAAAGATAACACAAGTGGATGCACAATAGAAGCGGATGGGTTTTCCGAAATTTACGACGAATTTCAAAAGCTTAACACAGAAGTTGTAGGAATTAGCAAGGACACAGAAAAGACACACGAAAATTTCAGAAAAAAACAAGGACTAAAACAAGAATTGATATCCGACCCAGAAAGAATATTCTTGAACAATTTTGGTTGCGTTTACAAGGGCAAAATGTTCGGCAAAGAAGTTACCAAAACAGAAAGAAGCACGTTTGTATTTGACAAGGATATGGACTTGGTCAAAGAATTCAGAAAAGTAAAACCAGACGAAAATCCACAAGAAGTGTTGGATTTCGTACGAGACAACCTAAATGACTGATAGATATAACATTTACAGCAAATATCTAAAAGAACATTACGGAGAAAAAGTCTACAAACTTCCCATAAAACTGGATTTGACTTGTCCCAACAGAGATGGAAGGTTGGGGCATGGTGGTTGCATTTATTGTCACGAAGAAGGTGGAAGCTTCGAAAACAAAGAAAAACACCTTTCAATTCGTGAGCAATTGGAAAAAGACAAACAAACCATCGAAAACAAATACAACGCCCACAAATTCATATCGTATTTTCAAAATTACTCCAACACATATATGCCGCTTGAATTGTTCAGACAATACGTCAACGAAGCAGTTGTAGAAAATGTCGTTGCAGTCAGCGTATCCACAAGACCGGATTGCATAGCACGTGAGCATTTGGAAATATTGAAACAACTTCAAGACGAAAAAAACGTCGACATCATCATAGAGCTTGGACTTCAAACATCCAACAACAAAACTTTGAAGATAATCAACAGACAACACACAGTCGCGGATTTCATTCGTGCTTGTTTGATGATAAAAGAATACGGATTTAGAATTTGCACACACGTAATACTTGCACTTCCATGGGATGACATGGACGATGTCAGAGAAACTGCGAAGCTTTTGTCGGTATTAAAAGTCGACGAATGCAAAATCCATTCACTATACATTCCCAAACACACAATACTTGCGAAGTGGTACGAAGAAGGAAAAGTGAAACTCAAATCACTGGACGATTACGTGAATGAAGTTTGCGAATTCTTGAAATATTTGGATAAGGATATCCTAATTCAACGATTAGTCGGCAGAATGCCCGAAGAGAATTCTGTGTTTTGCAACTGGAATACAAGTCATTGGAAAATACAAGATATGATAATTGAAAAAATGGAGCGAGAAAATATTTTCCAAGGTGATAATTTTAGTAAAAGAATGGGTATAATAATATAAAGTAAATTAAACTTTTTAAAATGGTTTAAGAAAGGATGATAATAATGGTTAAATTTGTAGTAGGTCCTAAAGGTAGCGGAAAAACAAAATGGTTGATCGATAAGGCCAACGACGAAAAACAAAACAAAAACGGTAACATAATATTTATAGACTCTGATGACAAGCACATATTCTCGCTTGATCACTCAGTAAGACTTATAGATGCATCGACATTCCACATCTCAAGTCCAGAAAGTTTGTATGGATTTTTGGCAGGAATAATGTCACAAGATTTCGACATCGAAACAATTTACGTAGACGGAATTTACTCAATCGTTGAAATGACAGAACAACAATTAGAAGAATTCCTAGAAAACTTGGAAGTTTTATCAAAAGAAGCTAACGTTAACTTCTTCATAGGAATGAACAAAGAAAAATCAAGCTTACCAGCAAAATACCACGAAGAAACAGTGGAATTGCACGAATAATACCTTCACGATAGACCCTTTATAAGGGTCTATTTTTATGAGGAGAATTGTGGAAGAATAGAAGAAATCAGAAAACCGTTTTGCACGAACACATTGACGAGAAAATTTATCGCAACACAAAGATAATGAATAAAAGTCGTAACACGCATCGTCTGGCTTACGTAAATTGACAAATTCTAACCTTGAAATTCTAAAATCTCAAACTCGTGCTACGCACTCAAACAATGAGATTTTTTAACGAATTTCTTCGATTGAATTTGACACAATTCACTCCAGATGACTCGCTTAGTTACGATCTTTTATTAGAGTGCTACGATTGATTCTTAGCAAATGCAGTAATCTGATTTGTTTCACTGACAAGGAAAAGTGAATTTGTCGCTACGCAAACATACGGAATAAAAGTCGCACCACGAGGAATCTCACTTAGGGCAAAACCTAGACTATTTCAGCTCAGAGAAATCAGAAAACTGTTTTGCACGAATATCTGCTTACGAAAATAAGAAAATCCTCACGCTTGTGCCCCTAAAATCTCAAGTGCGCCTTTGGCTTTCACGAGTGAGATTTTGGACGGGTCACTTCGCTTGGATTTTTGGTTATTTCCTCCAGACGATATTCTTAGCAAATGCAGTAATCTGATTTTGTATATCTACAAGGATATTGTTGGAATTGCTACACAAGGGGGAAAAGTTGCATCACGCTTTGTTGGGTGCAAAGTGTGCAAGCTTTCACAAAATGCTTGACAAAAAATAGTGTGGGGAGGTAGAATGAAATCGTAATCATAAATATTCAGGAGGATACAATATTGCTGGAAGTTATCATCAAATACTTGATAATAATTGTACTTACTTTTTGTCATGAAATGGGACATATTTTAATGTGTATTATTTTCTTTAAATGTAAAGATTGGAAAATAGATATGGGACTTGGTAAGGTTTTATTTGAAACTAAAAGACTTATTATAAGACCCATAATTGTTGTTGGTAAAATACTCCCACAGTTAGATGGTGAATATTATAATAGCAAGAGCAAATTACAAAAAATAATGATCCCATTAGGTGGACCATTATTTAATTTAATAGTACTGATTGTTACAATTCCATTATTAATAAGTGAAGGGAAAATGATAGCTGGATATTCACATCTTTTTCAAGAATCAATAAAGTTTTTGTTGCGATTCAATATGGCACAACTTTTCTGGACTTTGTTGCCAATTTATTATAAAAGAGATGTTCCTAGCGACGGTAGAAGAATAATTGAAATAATTAAGAACTAATTTATAATTGTATAATTTACATAATCGAGGTTAAAATGTTTAATACACTAATGATAGTCGTAATATCTTATTTTGTTTATCAAATTTCTCAACTCTTACATGAGATGGGACATGCTGTTGCATATCGCTTAGCATATAAATCAAAAAAATGGAGAATCGAAACAGGAAGAGGCAAAGAGATATTCAAATCAAAAAGAATTAGAATATGTTTATCACTAGCTGAAGGAGTATGTTACTTTGATGATGATTATGAAGATTGGTATTACAAGAGAAATTTGATCGTGTTTTTGGCGGGACCATTTGTTAACATTATTTTATTTGTAAGTATGATTCCATTTATCTATGATATCAATCATTCAACTGATGTGAGTAGTTTTTACCGTAACATCGTATTTATCACATTTTATATTAATTTCTGGAAGGCTTTTATTGGCTTATTACCAAAAGAATATGAAAATATGAAAGTAAATCAAACTGACGGATTGAAACTTCTTAATATTATAAAAGCGATGAAAAACTCACGAAAATCGAACAACAACTAACCAAAAATCCCTTGCATTCTGACAAGGGATTATTATAATTTATATCATACTTACTAAACTCACAAATCACGATACAGATGTTACGGTATTATCATTTCTAAGCATAATTGCACTCAACAATAGTGATGCGGCTATAAACACGAAGATATATTTGTAATTGAACGATGAAATATACGAGTTTGCTAACAAGAATACGACTTCGAAGACATCAGCGAAGAAGCTGAATGCTGATAGCATGGTTGCTCTGTGATTTTTGAAGCCTATTGTGTCTATATAATTGTTTTGAATTTTTTCAATAAATATCCCCAAGACGGACAAGATTGTTGGAAGTATAATCATTAACAACACTACAGGTTTTCCAGATATCACACATAATCCAGCAAAGAACAATGATGCAATAACTGAAAATAATCGAACTTTGTTCCATGCTTTTTGTTCTCCTAGATATTTTATGATAAATGTTTGTGAGAGTTGAAGTCCTGAGTAAGCTAGGATGAGTGGCGACGCTATATTTTCCGAATATCCATTGTCAATTATGACTTTTACATAGAAGAAGTTGATCAACAAAAATGACAAATTAAACAACGACACGATTAACACGATTACTCTAAAAGTTTTATCGTGTACCAATAGCTTCAATGTTTTTGACAAATTAAATTGTTCCTCATTATCACTTGAGTTGTCGGTATGTGGGATGAAAATGGAAATCACAGTTGCAATTACATTTGCAATTATGGTTACCCAAATCAAAGCGTTAATGTTCCATCTTGAATTAATAAAAGGAAACATTACGGTTGATACGATAAAAGCTATTGTTCCCCAATTATAGAACTTAGAAATATTATTACTGTAATTATCGTCGCCGAAAAGCTTGTATATGTAGGCGCTTATTGTTCCGGAATTCAGTGCAAAAGCAATTCCTTCAAGCAAGGCTTCCACCGCAAAAAGCATAAAATTATTGGATATCAGTAAAATTATCCTTGCAGTTAGCATCGTAAACTGGGCGAGAACTATTGACTTTTTTAGCCCAATTTTATCAGTCAACACACCCAAAGGAAATTCACAAATCATGCAAGTAACAGATAGTATCGCTTGTAACACAAAAAACTGAGACAAGCTAATTCCTCTATTCGTCCTAACCAACAACGCAACAGGCGCATAAAATATTAAATTGGAAAATAAATTCATTGCGTATATTTTTCTTGAAGTTTTCATACATATATTATAACTCTTTTTCAATAAAATATACTTTATCACACACAAAAATCCCTTGCCACACGACAAGGGATTGATTATTATAATTTACTTCTATCGTTATCTGAGTTCATCAACAATTGATAAACTTGGATTTCTCCGATTAACTTCAATTCTTCAAAGCCACGGCGGCGAAGTTCATCACGTTCGTGTTCGTTTTCGTAATTTGCATCTGTTTTGAAATAATTTTCCAAAATCTCTGACACTTTTTCCTTATTATTTGCGTTTTTAAGTACTTCTTCTCTAATATACATAACCTACCTCCTACAATTGTTGTTATCTTACATATAATTATACCCCAAAACACACAAATCTACCTTATAATATTAATTCCATCTTCCACAACGTATTTCAAATCACAACGGCTCAACAAACCATTCATCCACGCACGACGGAATTCATCGTAAACTTCAGAAGATTCTCCATAGATGTAATACTGTTCGTGCACATCAATTCTCTTAATCCAACGAAACTCTCCGTCATCTGATTCCACCGGCAAATTCGCCATATCACAAGGCATCCCGTCCAAGAACTTATCGGACATAAATTGAAACGCATCAGAAGCATCACCCGAGAAATCCTCCTTCGAACCAAAATCATAGGCGATTTTAAGAGCATCTTCAAGCTTATCTTCTTTTTTCAACTCACTCAAAACCCTCGCCAAATTATCCTCGACGATTCCAACTCTCACCTGCAACCATCCGTGAATATTATCCGTGTCAATCAAATCCTCCAACGCTCCACGTTCAATATTTTTCAAATCAACATCTTCATCCAACAACTCACTCATCTTGCGTGTAATCTCATCAACGTAATTTATCTTATCGAACATTATATAATGAATTTTTCCTAAAAATCTTGACATATTATCCCTCCATTTTTTGATTATATTATACAAATTCGAAGTGTAGGTTTCTGTAACCATTGTTACATGATATAATTAAATTGAAAAGAAAAATTCGTAGAATTAGCTCATAAACCAAAGAAAAGTTGAACATTTGAACACGAAAATTCAAATTCAAAACATCATAAAATAATAAAAAAATAAATAATTGCAATAATATTTAATCACAACACAATAAGTGATTAGGAATAAAGCAAATACACTACATGTTGGTTTTGAAATAAAAAATACTGAATAACAATTTGCATAACTATTCTGCAAAATATATATCAGCAAAGAATTTGCAAATTTTATTGTATTATTTGAAATAATATAGTATAATGAGCTTAAGTCAATATAGTAATGTGATAAAGAAGACTTTATTAAAAGGAAAGGATTGGATAATTATTAACAATTATTCAATGTATTGAGTGACAAAGGTTTAATTCTAAAATTCAAACAATTAAACTTAACACTGTTATATTATATTGGTTGAAAAATGTTTTCATATAAACACACTAAAATATGATTATAACTACTAGAAATAGTAGCTAAAATAAAAGGTAGGCGTTGAATTTACCGAACCTAACGCTTGTGGACATTGCCCTTGGGAAATTTTGGACAGTGGACGAAGCAAGAACACCATTTATTAAATTGGTGAAATTCGATTGTTGAAATACCTTTTTGGGTAAAGATAACTAAGGAATGGCAATATAATTGCTTGGAAACGAATTTGATTTAAATAGCATTGAATGCAAAAAAATTTAAAAGGAGGAGACAAATTCCACCCTATTAGGGAAGTTTCCATTGTCATGATAGTATGAAAATTAATAAAAAATTATTAATGGCTGCACTTGCAGGTGCAATTGTAGTTGGTGGCGGAGTTAACACTTACGCAGCTGAACCAGCACCAACACCAGCTCCAACAGAAGGAACAAATGATGCAGCTGGAAAAACAGATGAACAAAAAATCAGTGAAGCTCAAGCTAAGGCTAAAAAACAATTAGATGATGCAGGTGTACCATTTGAAAAACAAGGAGAGGTACTAGCATATCCTAACACTGTATATGATATTGAGCAAAAAACAAATGAAATTTTAGCTGAAAAAGCAAAAGAAGATGAAGAATTAGCTAAAACAGACTTAGGAAAAGCAAAATTAGCAGCTAAGGCTGAGCTTAAAAAAGAAGGTTATCAATTAGGATTATATGACGAAGCTATAAACAATGCTAAAAGTCTATATGATATCGAACAAGTAAAAGAAAATCTAAGAGCAAATAAAAGTCTTAAAACTTTAGATGAGTACAATAAAGAAGAAGCAGATAAAAAGGCAGAAGAAGAAGCTGCTAAAAAACCTTTAGCAGATGCTAAAGCAAATGCAATAGCAGAACTTAACAAAGCTGGAATTAAAGGCGAAAATAAATATATTAAAGATGTTAATGATGCAACAACTGTATATGATGTAGAACAAGCTAAAAATGCTGGTCTTGAATGGGCAAAAGAAAACCTAACATCAATTGATGATTGGAATGAAAAAGAAGCTGCAAAAACAAGAAGATTAACAATTGATGAATGGCTAAAATTACAAGAAGAAAAAGACAAAAAACCAGAAGAAAAAAACCCAGGAATCACAATTGATGAATGGTTAAAATTACAAAAAGAAAAAGAAGAAAAAGACGGATATGCAACATATAAAGAAGCTGAAGCAGCAGCTAAGAAAGCTTTAGAAAATGATGAAATAAACAATGCATACGAAGTAGTACAAGGTGCAAATGGAAGATATTATTATGTATTGAAGATTGTAGATAAAGAAGACGAAGAAAAACCAGAAGAAAAACCAGCTGAACAAGATGGTTATGCAACATATGAAGAAGCTGAAGAAGCAGCTAAAAAAGCTTTAGAAAATGATCCAATTAACAAATCATACACTATAAGCCAAGGTGCTAATGGTAGATACTACTACGTATTATCTCCAAATGAAGAAGAAAAACCAGAAGAAAAGCCAGAAGAAAAACCTGAAACACAAAAAGGATATGACACATACGAAGAAGCTGAAGCAGCAGCTAAGAAAGCATTAGAAAATGATCCTATAAATAATTCATATTCTATTAGACAAGGTGCAGATGGAAAATACTACTATGTATTATCTCCATTAGAAGAAGATAAAAACCCAGACGTACCAGGAACTCCTGACGTACCATCTAACCCAGACGTACCAGGAACACCAGATGTACCATCAACACCAGATGTACCATCAACACCAGATGTACCATCAACACCAGATGTACCATCAACACCTGGTGAAGAACAAAAACCTGGCGAAGATAAAAAACCTGGTGAAGACAAAAAACCTGGTGAAGACAAAAAACCTGGTGAAGACAAAAAACCTGGTGAAGACAAAAAACCTGGCGAAGATAAAAAACCAGAAAACAAAAAACCTGGTAAAGAAAACACTGATTCTCCAAACAAGAAGAAAGAAAAAGCTAAATTACCAAAAGCTGGTAGCGAAGCTGAAATCTTAACATTAGCAGCAGCAGCATTATCAACTGCAGCAGGTGCTTACGTTTCTATCAAAAAACGTAAATAATTAATCTTAGATAAAAAATAGATTAATCTAAAAAAATGGGACTTTTATAAGTCCCATTTTTGATTGCAATGAAACTGATACAAAAAATATATCAGTTTTTTCATTTACGCTTATTTTCTTGTTAGTATGTCCAAGTTTGTCGTATAATCATCTATCAAAAGCCTGGCGAGTTTCGCTTTTTGGATTTTGTCTTCGATGCTTTTCTTGGATTCTAGTGTCGTAATTTCTGTGGAGTTTTTGAGTAGTATGTGTCCTGTTGTTATTTCTTCGATGGAGTCGATGTTGAATAGTCCGTAGCTTCCATCGTTTTTGGATATTGGTTTTCTTACTTTTATCATGCAGTACGTTCCGTTTTTAAAACAAATAGGAGGATTTTTGGTTATGTTCAATGATTTTTTGATGAGTTTTTTCGCTTCAGTGATGTCGATTAATTGGTTGCGGGCAATTTTTTTGATGCAACAATCCAATGAACAGTAATTGATAGTGGTGAAATCATTAAAATAAAGTTGGACTGCATTGCCGATATTGTCTACGTATATCGGGATAACTGCTTGTAATTGTTTCATTAGATCTCCTTTTATTTTATGATAATTTAATTATAGCAGAACATACGTTCTTATTCAAGCGTTTTCGATTTGAATTTACAATGAATTGAAGAAAAATACATGGAATGGCGATGGGTTTTTGAAAAAATTTCACACAATTCACGCTGTTACTACTGATTTTGATGTGGTTTTGGTGTTGATTCTTGATTTATAAAATCTTCTCATCGATTGTACAATTGAGAAAAAGGAGATGGAAATCATGAATTTTGATGAGATAGATTATATTGTGAATAATAAGATATTAGACGATGAAAGAATTTACAAGTCTTTTGAGCCGTTGATTATTAGTAGTATAAAAAAATATTATGATAGGGCAGATATTTTTGAGGAGCTTGTGGATGATGGCAAGACCGAGATTATGTATGCGATTATGGAGTATGATTCTTCGAAGAAGGTTCCGTTCAATTATTATTTGAAGCAGAGGTTGAGGTTTTTCTATTTGAAGAAGAATCCTAGAAGAAGTATTTCTTCGTTGAATTTTACGAATGAGGATGGAGATGAGGTGATGAATTTGATTGAATCTGATGAGAATATCGAACAGGATTTTGAGGATAGATTGGAGATTAAAAAGCTTTATGAGAAGGTGCGTAAGCTTCCCTATAAGCAACAGAAGATTATTTATGAGAATTTCCTTAGAGAGAAAAGCGCGAGGGAGATTTGCAGAGAATTGAATATGAAACAGTCGACATTCTACAATACGAGAAGCAAGGCTTTGGAGAATTTGCGCAAGATGTATTGAGCTTTGGGTGTGGAGTGGTGGGTTAATATAGATGGAATCGATGCGATTCCATTTTTGCTTGCGTGGAAATATTTAATTGTATGCGTTGTGGTGCGTGAATTTTCGTGATTTGTGGTATATTATAATAAGTATATATTTTAATGAGGGGGACAAGGTGGATATTTTAGAGTTGATGCACAAGAGGCATTCTGTTAGAAAATACATAGATAAAGAGATTGATAATTCTGTGAAGAAGATTATTGAACAGAAGGTTAATGAGGTTAATCGTGAGTCGAGTTTGAATATAAAGGCTGTGTTTGATGACAAGGATGGTTTTAATTCAAAGCTTGCAAAGTACGGAAAGTTTGAGAATGTGAATAATTTTCTGATTATGAAGGGTGTAGGCAATGATTTGAGCGAGACTTGCGGATATTACGGCGAGAAGCTTGTGATGGAACTTATGAATTTGGGTTTGGGTTCGTGCTGGGTTGCTCTTACATATAATAAGAAGAATATTAAAAAATACATTGAGCCTAATGAAAATTTGGTTATTGTGATTGCTTTTGGTATTCCTGCAAATTGGGGTTACGATCACAAAAGCAAGTTAGCTAAACAAGTGTCAAATGTGAATGAAGACTCTCCACAATGGTTCAAGGATGGTGTCGATTGTGCACTTAATGCTCCTACTGCGATTAATCAACAAAAATTTATGTTGACTTTGGTTGATGATAAGGTGAAGGCTAAGGCGAGGTTTGCTCCGTCAGCGAAGGTGGATTTGGGAATTGTGAAATACCATTTCGAAGTGGGAAGTGGCAAGGATCATTCCATATGGATATAATGATTTAATTTTAGAATCAAAAGTCAAAAATTGAAATCAAAAGTCAAAGATATTGCAAAGATTGCAAATACTATTGATTATGCGCTCGTAAGGGTGTATAATAATATCAAGGTCAAAGAAAGTCAAAAACAAATTACGGGAGGTTTTTATGGAATATAAAGATTATTACAAAGTTTTGGGGGTGGATAAAAAGGCGAGCTCCCAAGAAATTAAAAAAGCATACCGAAAACTCGCCAAGAAATATCACCCTGATTTAAATAAAGGCGATGAGAAATCCCAAGAAAAATTTAAAGAAATCAACGAGGCTTACGAGGTTTTGGGTAACGAGGATAAGCGTAAAAAATATGATATGTTCGGATCCAATTATAATTTCCAAGGCGGACAAAACTTCGATCCGAATGCGTACGATTTTGGAGGATTTGGAGGGTTCGGTGGTTTCGGCAAGAATTCTGGCTCTTACACTTACACAACTGGTGGCAGTGGCGGAGGATTCTCGGACTTTTTCAATGCGTTTTTCTCGGGTGGACAAGGTAGCGGCGGAGGATTTTCTGATATTTTCGGTGGATTCAAAGGCGCTGGAAGAAAATCACAACCAAGGCAAAGATACGACACGGACATTTCCGTTTCACTATCAGATATCTACAATGGTGTAGAAAAAAGATTGGGACTTATGATTGGGGATAAAAGTGTCAACTTGAATTTGAAAGTTCCAAAAGGGATTTTGCCTGGTAAAAAGATTAAGGTCAAGGGCGAAAAGTTCGGCGTTGACGGGGACATTTACGTGAAGATTAACCTGGTTGATGTGTACAACAAGCTTGAAGATCACAATATTATAAAGAAGGTTGAACTTAAACCATGGGAAGCTTATTTTGGGAAATCTATCAATGTTGAAACGATTAGTGGCGAAAGAATCAAGGTTAAGATTCCGAAAAATATCAAAGCTAATCAAAGAATTAGAATTAAGGATAAGGGATTTGTGGATATGAAAGGTGTCAAAGGTGATTTGTATCTTGAAATTTCCATTGTAAATCCTACAAAATTAAACGAAGAACAAGAAAAATTATATAAACAATTATACGATATTTCTGAATAATGTTAGGAGGTAAGGATTATGGATTTAAACAAATTCACACAAAAATCTGTTCAAGCAATTCAAGATGCGCAAAATACTGCGATAAAATTGGGCAATCCGGAAGTTACGGATGTTCATTTGAGCTATGCGTTGTTGTCTGATTCAGATTCAATAGTTGCAAAGACTATTCAAAAATTGGGCTCAGATTACAAAAAAGTTGTGAGCGCTTTTAATCAAAAAATAGATTCTCTTCCTAAAAACGATAGTCAATCGAGTGTGTACCCTAGCACTGCTTTCCAAAGAATTTTGTTGAAAGCAGAGGACGAAGCTAAGTCAATGGGAGACAGTTTCGTGTCAGTGGAACACATTTTTATGAGTATTTTAGGAGAAAAAAACACTATTAGTGCTGTTTTGTTGAAAGATTATAATGTCAACAAGCAAAACTTCACATCTAATTTGAAAGAATTGAGGGGAAATCAAAAGATAAATACTGATAACCCAGAAGATACAACTGATGTGTTGACAAAATACGGTCGTAACTTGACTGATTTGGCGAAGGAAGGCAAACTTGATCCAGTTATCGGTCGTGACGATGAAATCAGACACAGCGTTAGGATTTTGAGTCGTAGAACGAAGAACAATCCAGTGTTGATTGGTCAACCAGGTGTAGGTAAGACTGCGATTGTGGAAGGCTTGGCGCTTAGAATTGTCAATGACGATGTTCCAGAAACTTTGAGAAACAAATCTATTTTTGCATTGGACATGGGAAGTTTGATTGCCGGTGCGAAATTCAGAGGAGAATTCGAAGAAAGATTGAAGGCTGTGTTGAAAGAAGTTGCAGATTCTGACGGCAAAATCATTATGTTTATCGACGAAATTCACACTTTGGTCGGAGCCGGCAAATCAGAAGGTGCAATGGATGCAGCAAACTTGTTGAAGCCAATGTTAGCACGTGGTGAGATAAGAACAATCGGCGCTACAACGTTGGATGAATACAGAAAATACATCGAAACAGATGGCGCATTGGAAAGAAGATTCCAAAAAGTTTTGGTTGAAGAGCCTTCAGTAGAAGACACGATTTCGATATTACGTGGTATCAAGGACAAATACGAGATTTATCACGGAATTAAAATCACTGACAACGCGGTAATCGCTGCGGCAACTTTGTCGGACAGATATATTACTGACAGATTTTTGCCAGACAAGGCGATTGATTTGATGGACGAAGCAAGTGCGATGGTTAGAACTGAGATAGATTCTATGCCTGAAAGCATCGACGAAACTAAGAGAAAAATATTGCAACTTGAAATCGAACGTGCTGCTTTGAACAAAGAAGACGATGAGATGAGTAAAATCAGACTTGAAAATTTGGAAAAAGAATTGCAAGATACTAAAAACGAGTTTGATGCGATGTATATGGAATGGACTCAACAAAAATCCAAGGTCGACGAAATCAAGGACACAAAATCTGAAATCGAAGCTGTAAAACACGAAATGGAAGAAGCTCAAAGAAAATACGATTTTGAAAAATTGTCAGAGCTTAAATATGGAAAATTAGTCGAACTTGAAAACAAACTCGAAGAATTGAGCAACAAAATGGACGAAGACGACAATTCTATCATCAAAGAAAGCGTAACTGAAGATGAAATCGCAGAAGTTGTTAGCAAGTGGACTTCAATTCCTGTGACAAAATTGGTGGAAACAGAACGTGACAAGATTTTGAACATGGACAAGTTGTTGCACAAGAGAGTTGTGGGGCAAGATGAAGCTGTAACTGCTGTGACTGATGCAATCATCAGAGCTAGAAGCGGTTTGAAATCGCTCAACAGACCAATCGGTTCATTTATATTCCTTGGACCAACTGGTGTTGGTAAGACAGAACTTGCAAAAGCTTTGACTGAAAATATGTTTGATGACGAAAAGAATTTGATTCGTATCGATATGTCAGAATATATGGAAAAACACGCAGTAAGTAGACTTGTGGGAGCTCCTCCAGGATATGTTGGATACGATGAAGGTGGTCAACTAACTGAAGCTGTCAGAAGAAAACCATACTCAGTGATTTTGTTCGACGAAATCGAAAAAGCGCATCCAGATGTGTTCAACATTTTGTTGCAAGTTTTGGATGACGGACGTTTGACTGACAACAAAGGTAGAACTGTCGATTTCAAAAACACAATCATCATTATGACAAGTAATATTGGCTCGATGGATTTGATTGAAGGAATTGACGATCATGGAAATATTTCTGATGAAAGCAGAAATTCTGTAATGGACGAATTGAAATCCAGATTCAAACCAGAATTTTTGAACAGAATTGACGATATCGTAATGTTCAAACCATTGACAAAAGATGATATCTACAAGATTATTGAAAAACAAGTTTCATTGTTGCAAAAACAATTGGAAGACAGACAAATCACTATCGAAATTGACGAATCTGCAGAAGATTTGATTATCGACAAAGCATATGATGTGTTGTACGGTGCAAGACCTGTTAAGAGATTTATCGAATCAAATGTTGAGACAAAACTCGGACGTGAATTGATAAAAGGAACTGTAACTGACAAAGACACTGTCGTTATTACAAATGTAGATGGTGAATTGGGAATTAAAAAGAAATAGATTTAGGAGAATAGGCAGGTGAGAGAGAGCTTGCCTATTTTTTTATTGCATAGATAGTTTCAGCTCAGAAGAAAGCGGAAAACTGATTTACACGAACACACGGGCGAGTAAATTTGTCGCTACACCAAGGTACGGAATAAAAGTCGTAACACGCATCGTCTAACTTACGAAAATTGGCAAATTCTAATCTCGAAATTCTAAAATCTCAAACTCGTGCTACGCACTCAGACAATGAGATTTTTTAACGAATTTCTTCGATTGAATTTGATACAATTTTCTCCAGATGACTCGCTTAGTTACGAGCTTTTATTATCGTGCTACAAAAAATAGGCAAGTTTTATAACAGGGGAGAAGGAGATGAAAAAACTTTGGTGCTGTGTAAAAAGTGGATTACCGATTTTGCTAAGAATATCATCTGGAGAAAATAATTAAAAATCCAAGCGAAGTGACCCGTGAAAATCTCACTCGTGCCAGCCGGAGGTGCACTTGAGATTTTAGGGTCACGAGCGTGAGGATTTTTTTATTTTCGTAAGCTAGATATTCGTGCAAATCGGTTTTGCACTTTTTTGTCGGCACTTAAAACAATCACAACTTAAAACACTCACACTTTGCACCACACGCCCCTTATAGAAAAAAACACAATTTCTTGTTACAATATTAATAGAGACAAATGATTTAAGGCGTAAAATTATAACACGAGGAGTGACAATGAAGGTAAGAAAAGCGGTTATTCCTGCGGCTGGTTTTGGTACGAGGATGCTTCCTGCATCGAAATCTGTTCCGAAGGAGATGCTTCCAATCTACGACAAACCAACTTTGCATCATATTGTAAAGGAGGTTGTGGATTCCGGAATTACGGATATTTTGATTATTATAAGCAAGGATAAGGGATCTATCGAGGATTATTTTGATGTGAATTTTGAATTGGAATACGAATTGAATAAGAAGTCTTCGGAGATATCAAGAGAAATTCACGAGCTTTCGAAGATGGCGAACATCTACACTATTAGGCAGAAGAAGAAAAATGGTCTTGGAGATGCGATAAAATACGCAGAAAGTTTTGTTGGTGGTGAGCCTTTTGCGATTTTGTTGGGTGATGATATTATTTACAATACTTCTGATGAACTTCCTTGTATCAAACAAATGGCTGATATTTACGAAAAAGAAGAGGCGCCGGTTTTGGGTGTGCAAGAAGTTTCGTGGGATGATGTCGATAAGTACGGGATTGTGAATGGTGTGAAGACTTCGGATAGAATTACTGAGGTTGAGTCGTTGGTGGAAAAACCAAGCCGTGAAGAGGCTACGACTAACTTGGCAATTCTTGGAAGATACATTGTAACGCCAGATATTTTTCCAATTCTTCACGAAACAAAACCTGGCAAGAATAACGAAATTCAATTGACTGATGCTTTGAACAAGTTAGCCGAAAAACGCAAGATGATTGCGTATGATTTTATCGGCAAGAGATATGATGTCGGTAACAAGCTTGGGTTTGTGAAGGCTACGGTTGATTTTGCACTTCATGATGACAAAATAAAGGACGAATTGTTGGAATTTTTACGAGAAAAATAATTATTAGCTATTGGCACAAGGTGTCAGTAGTTTTTTTTATTGGAAAACAATTTATTGTGATAAAATAAGACAGAGGTGTGTTATGAATATTGCAATCGTAGATGACGAAGATAATATAAGAAATTTGTATAAGAAATACTGTGAAGAATGGGCAATTATCAATAAAATCGATTTGAAGACTGAACTTTTTACATCTGGTGAGAATTTTATATTCAATTACGATGAAAATGATTATATAGATATTTTATTGTTGGATGTTGAGATGAAAAAAATTAATGGCGTTGAATTATCCAAGAGAATTCGTGAGAAAAATTCCGATATTCAGATTATTTTCATCAGCGGTTATCCAGAATATATCGGATACGGATATGATGTCAATGCTTTGAATTTTTTGATTAAGCCTATAAAAAAGGAGAAACTTTTCGAACTTTTGGACAAGGCGACTAATCAAATGAACAACAAGGAAAAGTTCATTATAGTAAAGAACGACGGGATTAATACGAAGATTTTATCGAAGGATATCTTCAGTTGCATTTCGGACAAAAATTACGTGGATATTTTCGCACAAAATAAAAGTTACAGAGTTAGGATGACGTTGACACAACTATTGGATATGCTGGATGATAGATTTTTCAAGGTGAGTCGTTCGGAAATTATTAATATTGAAAAAATCGCAGAAACAAAGAAGGATTATGTTTTGTTGGAAGATGATAGCAAATTTTTGTTGTCATATGCGAAGTTCAACGAGCTTAACAGAAAAATTATTGAGTTTTATTAGGTGAGATATGAGATTTTTGAGTAAAATTAGGATTTTATTTTCTAAAAAAGATATTTTTGAATATCAACAACAACTGTTGAACACTCATTATCAAGAAGTGGAGAATATGTACCGCGATATCAGAAAATTTCGCCACAATTACAGAAATCACTTGCAAACTTTGCGCTCTTTTGTGGCTGAAAATGATATGGAATCTATCAAGAACTACTTGGATAATTTGGATGAGAATTTGCATTCAATAGCGCCTGTGATTAGGACGGGAAATAGGATGGCGGATGCTATTTTGAATTCCAAGATAACTATGGCGACTAATGAAAATATAAAATGCATTGCCGACTGCAAGATTTCGAATATTTTGGATATAAAAGATATCGATTTGGCGACGATTATTGGGAATTTGTTCGACAATGCGATTGAATCGGTGAGAAATTTGCCAGAAGAGGACAGGTTTATCAGGATTTATATGGATATGAAGGGAAATAAATTATACATTTCATTTACTAACAAGACAAGTAGCGAAAAACAGGAGAAGTTTGGAAGAATTTTCAAGTCGACAAAGGGCGAAAACAGAGGTCTAGGACTTATCAGTATCGACGAAATCGTTGACAAATACGACGGTTACATCAACAGAAATTCAGAGGACAATGCTTTTACGACGGAAATTTTGATATAGTCATCCCTGTTTTTGATATGCTTATCCCTAAAACGTAAATACGATAGTATTTCGGTTAATATATTATTGGGAGGTAATTATGAAGAAAAATTATTCTACAAATGATAATATAAAATTTATGTTCAATCTTGCGTGGAACAACCAAAAAAGTTTGATTTTCATGCTGATAATTATGGCTATCACAACTGCTGGAATTGATATTTTAGAGTTGTACTTTACTCCACAAATTATCAAAATGGTTGAAAACTCACAAGATTTCACAACAATTATGCTTACTGTTGTTGTGTTTGCGGTTTTGATTTTCATATGTTCTGCGACAAAAGAGTCGTTGGATTTGAGGATCTTGCCGAAAAAAATCTACGTGAGAACTTTGATGTTAAATCAATGTATCGATAAATTCTTGTCGATGGATTACGAGATGACTTTGGACAAGAATGTGTTGGATTTATCCGAAAAAGCGAACGTAAACTTAGAAGGAAATGATAAAGCTACAGAACATATCTGGATTACGATGAAAGACGTTTTGTATTTATTAATCAGCACGAGTGTGTATTTGATTTTACTTGCAAGACTTCCTATTTTCATAATTTTGGTGTCGATTATCGCCAGTTTGATTAGTTTTCTGTATTCAAAAAAACTTAAACAATGGAAGTACGATAACAGAAAAACTCAGGCTAAGTTTGAAAAGGAATTCAACTACATTAATTCAGTTAGTAGCCACAAACACGCAAAAGATATCAGAATGTTCGGGCTTGAAAATTGGCTGGAAGATATTTACGACAGCGTTTTTGTAATGTACGATGATTTCTTGAACAAGATGGGCAACAAAATGTTGATGGCAGATTTCTTGGATTGCGTGTTCAACCTTTTGAGAAATTCCATTACATATTATTATCTGATAAATTTTGCAGTAAATGGCAAGATCGATGCAAGTATGTTTTTGTTGGCTTTTTCTGCACAAACAAAATTCGGCTACGATATTCAAAGATTGTTCAATTTTCTCAGTGTGCTTTTTATGGAAGCAAAGGATATTGCAACTGTAAGAGAGTTTGTGGATTTGGAAGAAAAGTTCAAAAAAGACGGAGGAATCGAATTAAATCCAGATGAGGATATTACGATAAAATTCGAAAATGTAGGATATAAATATCCTGGTAGTGATGAATTTGTATTGAAGAATGTGAACTTCCAAGTCAACCCACAAGAAAAGGTCGCTGTTGTTGGACTTAACGGCTCTGGTAAAACTACTTTGATCAAACTTTTGATAGGATTTTTGGATCCAACAGAAGGTCGTGTGCTTGTCAATGGGATTGATTTGAGAGAACTCAACAGAAGAAAATATTATGAGATTTTCTCTGCGGTATTCCAAGATTATTCGATATTGCCGGAAACAATTTACATGAATGTAACTCAATCAAAATCCACAGATGATGTGGAAGGCGTGGAAGAGGTGTTGAAATTAGCAGGACTTTACGATAAGGTTAAGGGATTTCCAAATGGTGTATTCAACACGATTGAAAAATACATCTACCAAGATTCTCCAGTTTTATCAGGTGGGGAAACTCAAAAACTACTTCTTGCGAGAGCTTTGTACAAGAATTCGAAGTTTTTGATATTGGATGAGCCAACAGCAGCGCTTGACCCATTGGCAGAAAGGGACTTGTACAACAAATACAATGAACTAACGAAAAACCACACGTCCGTATTTATTTCTCATAGAATGGCTTCGACGAGATTTTGTGATTACATTTTGTTGATTGGAAATAAGGGGATTGAAGAGCGTGGAACTCACGAGGAATTGATGGAAAAGGGCGGAACGTACAAGTATTTGTTCGACACCCAAGCGAAATATTACAGGGAGGACTACAATGCAAAAGAATCTTAAATTATTCAAAGATACTTGGAGTGTTTTGTGGAAAAATTACAAAAAACTTATCATCAACTACACTCTTAACTGTTTATTCTCAGCTATTTTCCCTTTAATTAGCATTTACGCATCTGCTAGAATGATAGATGGAATTGTCAACAAGATGCCTGTACAATTTGTAGGTAAATGGGCAGTAATTGCGTTGTTGTCAGTGTTTTTCATTCAAATAATTCTTGCTTTGACGAATAAAATCCAAAACACATACAAGGACAAGAAATACGAGATATTTTTTCATATTTTATCCAAAAAATTCAATGAATTAGATTACAAACAATCCCAAGACACAGACATTATCGGAGAAAAATCGAATATAGAACAAAACATAAACATCGGTGAATTCGGAATTATAAGAGTTCTTTACGCATACGATATGATATTGGAGTCTTTATTGGCGATGATAGGTAGTTTGGTGTTGTCGTATCAATTTTTAGCTACGAAATGGAACGCACCAGAAAGTTTTTCGTTTCTAAATAGCGTCTGGATAAATATTTTACTGATTGTAGTGGTTGTATTTTTATCATGGATTTCACAGAAATTCAACGCAAAACAGTTTGAAATTTGGAACAAAATAGCTGAACAAGGAAAATTTGGAAATCGAGTGTTCTCATTTTATTGTTGGCGAATGAAAGATAAAAGCAGGATGCTGGATACGAGAATGTATCGTCAATATAATATTGCAGCTAATATGGTTAATGAATGTGGGATTTTTAATCCTGGTGGATTTTTCGATAGAATTATGTCGACAGAAGGCGTCACTTACAAAATACTCAGCGAATTTTTCTCGAAATTACAAGTTTTGTTGATTTATCTTGTCGTAGTATCCAAATCGTTACTGGGAGCTATTTCAATAGGAATGCTTAGTCAATATTTGGGAAGTTTAATAAATTTTACGAGCAATTTGTCGAAATTCTTGGAAGGAGTTACAATGTACAAGACAAACACTCCGTATGCAGAACTTATGATGGATTATTTGCACAAACAATCGGAATTTTACAATGGAAGTTTGACTACGGAAAAAAGATCCGACAAAAAATACGAAGTCGAATTCAAAAATGTCAGCTTCAAATATCCTGGAACGGACAATTGGGTATTGAAAAATATCAATTTGAAATTCGACCTTGGGAAAAAATTGGCGATTGTAGGGCAAAACGGTTGTGGCAAGACTACTTTTGTGAAGTTGTTGATTAGATTTTACGATGCTACTGAAGGGGAAATCTTGTTGAATGGAATTAACATCAAAAAATACAGATACGATGAGTATTTGAAAATATTCTCAGTTGTATTCCAAGATTTTAATTTGTTCGCATATCCATTGGCGCAAAATATCGCTTCAGGAATGGATTATGACAAAGAAAAAGTAGTTCAATCGCTAAAAGATGTTGGTATGTACGATGATGTTCGAAAATGGGACAAGGGAATCCAAACTTATCTGTACAAAGATATCGACGAAAATGGAATCAGCGTTTCCAAAGGTCAAGAACAAAAAATCGCCATTGCAAGAGCGTTGTACCAAGACAGTCCGTTCTTGATATTGGATGAACCGACTGCGAGCCTTGACCCTATAAGTGAAGCTGAAATTTACGAGAAATTGGGCGAAATAATCAAAGACAGAACTGCAATTTTTATCTCACACAGGTTGTCTAGCTGCAAATTCTCCGACAAAATTATCGTGTTCGACAAGGGAGAAATTGCTGAAACTGGAGATCACGACAGCTTAATAGGCAAGAACGGAATGTACAAAAAATTGTGGGATGCACAGGCGGAATTTTATGTATAAAAAATGATTTTATTTCCTAAATATGTGGTATAATTTTTATTGAGGAGGAAGGTATGAATAAAAAGAAGCTATTGATAGCTTTTCTACTAGCATTTTCAATGACAACAGGAATTAGTTACGCCGAAGAAGAAATTATTTCACCGATAGTTGAAATAAATGACGAACAATTAAATCCCGAAAATAGTTCAAAACAAGAAAATTCTACAGAAAAAGCTGACCAAACAGAAAAAAAGGACGAAGAACAACCAAATGAACAACCAAAAAAGGAAGAACACAAGGAAGTTCTTACGGACAAAAACGTAGCTGAAAGAGTCGAAGGACATGACAGGTTTGAATCTGCAAATAAGATTCACGATGAGTTTTTCGACAAGGCAGAAGAAGTTGTACTTACATCAAGCGATGTGTTTGCGGATGCTATAAGCTCTGGCAACATCACTGACGGTAAAATGCCGATTTTGTACACTGAAGGTTCAAAGCTAAACGAAAAGACTAAAGAACAACTTAAGAACAGAAACATCAAAAAAGTTCACATCATTGGTGGCGAAAAGACAATCAGCAAAGATGTTGAAGAATTTTTGAAAAAAATGGGAATCGAAGTTGAAAGAATCGACGGACATGACAGATACGCTGTCAACGCAAAATTAGCAAAGAATAAGAAAAATGCTGACACATTGGTGTTTGCTAGTGGGGAAAATTATGCAGACAGTTTGAGTTCTGTTGGACTTGCAAACAAAACAAAATCTCCAATTCTTCTAGTACAAAAAAATGTACTACCTACATCAATCAAAGAGTATTTATCATCAATCGATAAGACAAAGATTTTAAAAAGTTATATTGTAGGTGGAACTAACAGCATTAGCGACTCTGTAAAAGCAGAAATCGACAGCATTCTTAATTTGAAATCCACAAGAATTGCAGGTCATGACAGATACAAAACAAGCGTTGAAGTATCCAAAGTAGCTTATCCAAAAGCTAAAAAAGCTATATTTACAACAGGAGAAGTGTATGCAGATGCATTAGCAGCAGCACCAGTTAGTCAAAAAATCGACGCGCCAATTGTTTTAGTTCCAAAAGATAACATTCAATTAGAAAAAGAAGCGAACTCTTCTAACAAAACTCAAACTCATGAAAACTACTTGAAAGGTTTGAATGTAGAAGAAAAATCTTATGTATTTGGCGGCGAAAAATCTATCTCTGATGATTGCTTCACAAATATCAAGAACGCATTATTAAAGAAAGATTTAATTAAAGTTTATAAAACTGATAGAAATGTATTCAGATTAAAAGATTACGTTGTTAACAACAAAGCTATCTCTTTGTTAACAGAAATGAAAGATCAAGCGAAAAAAATTATCGATGTTGCAGTTAATAAGATTTTGAAGGTTGTTAAAGTCGAAGATAAATGGGTTAACTTATCATTCAACGGAATTAACGGATGGGTAAGACCAGAAGGATTCAAATACTACAATCCAAAAGATTTTGCTCCAGTTCACATTACAGTTCCAAATATAATGAACCAAATGAATCCGAAATCTCAACGTGGAATTAGACAAAAAGCAGCGCCAATAGGTTGTGAACCAACAGCAATGTATCACGCATTACAAGCAAAAGGTTATGCGTTAGGTTACACTTACAACGAATTTTTGAATCAACTTCCTATGAACACTAATAATAACAACACAGGTTTTTCAAGAAATCCTTACGTTTGGGATGCTTATTACCACACAAGAGTTATGGCGACATATATGAATCCAGAACCAATGACTAAGTTTGCAAACAGATTTGCAAATGGAAAAGCAGAAAATATTTCTGGTTCAAATATGCGAGATATAATAGCGGAACTTCAAAATGGTAACACAATCATGTACTACGGAACATTAAGATGGGAAAAACCAAAATGGTCAACTAATGTTTACGGAAAGAGATTTTTCGCAAACAACCACGGAATCTGCATCAACGGCTACAATCCAAAAACAAACAGATTCTACATTGCAGATCCTTGGTACTCAAACGAAATCACAAAATCATACAGTGAATTATCTGAAAATTATTTGTCAAGAAGAATGGCAGTAGTAGTAAGATAGATGAATGGTCTCTTTTATAGGGACCATTTTTTATTTATAGTAATAGCAAACTTCATGCACGAATATCTAGACTACTGAAATTGTTGATTTCTAAATCTTAAAATCCTAAAATTTGAAGCACGCTTCTCTTACGCAATCAAATTTTTGACGGATTTTTTCGATTTGAAACCAAAGCAATTTCATCCGTATGATATTCTTAGCATGAATGTTTGCTATATTTGAAAATCTTTTAAGTAAGGAACGATAAAATTGAAAACTTCATGCACTAAATTTTGTTCGCTGAGATTGTTGATTTCTAAATCTTAAAATTGGAAAAATTAAACACAAAATTGTAATAGTTTGTTATAAAAAATTGTGGACTGTTTTGATAGGAGATAACGACATAAAAAGATTTTTACTTTAATACATTTATGATGTATAATATAATTGTAAATACAAAAACGGTATCCATACATAAGGAAACCTAGTATTAATAATGAGAAGGAGAAAAATTATGAAAAACAAAAAAGTATTGGGATTAATGTTAGCAGGAGTAATATTGGCAAACATTATTCCACAAGTGTCATTTGCAGCAAAAGATGTGGATGTTCAAAGAATTAAAGGCAATAATAGATACGACACATCAATCGAAATTAGCAAGCACGCTTTTTCAAAGAGTGACAAGGTTGTGGTGGTTAGCGGCGAAAAATTTGCTGATGCATTGACTGCTGGAAACTTTGCGGATCAAGCACCAATTTTATTGACAGAAAAAGCAGGAGCATCTTCTGATTTGCAAAAAGAAATCGACAGACTTGGAGCAAAAGAAATCATCATTATCGGTGGTAAAGGATCTGTATCTGAAAGTGTAGAAAAAACACTAAAAATTCAAGGTAAAAAAATCACTAGAATTTCTGGAAATGACAGATACGAAACATCAACAAAAGTAGCTGAAGCATTAAATGCTAAGAACAATATCGTATTGGCTAATGGTGAAAAGTTCGCTGATGCTTTGTCTGCAGCTCCTTACGCTATTTCAAAAAACAAAACTCTTGTATTAACTAACGGAAAAACCTTGCCAAAAGGCGTTGAAGCAAAAGATATCAGCACTATAATTGGCGGCAAAAATTCTGTAAGTATTAAAGGATTGGAAAATGTAGCAAGAATTTCCGGCAAGAACAGAAATGATACTTCAATTGAAGTAATGAAACAAATCGGTACAACTGAAAAAGCTGTAATCGCTGATGGAAGAGATTATCCAGACGCTTTATCAGCAGCACCACTTGCAGTTAAAATGAATTCAGGGATTTTATTATCTGACGATTCAGCAATTGACAGCATAAAATCTTTTATAGACAAAAACGGAATTAAACAAGTAACTATAATTGGTGGAGAAAAATCAGTTTCAAAAACTCAATACGAAAAATTAACTGGAGAATATAAACCGGAAAAGAAACCAGAAAAGAAACCAGAAAAGAAACCAGAACAAAAACCAAATACTGAAGGAAAAAGAGTAAAAGACACTAATCTTTCTAACTTCAATATCAACACACCTCTTTCATTAAGAGAAGAAGAATTAGCTAAAAAAATCAACGACTATCGTAAATCAAAAGGATTGAAGCCATTAAAAGTTTCTAAGTCATTGACATTTGTTGCAAGGACTCACAACAACGACCAAAACAAATACTACAGCGAAAGTTGGAAGGACAGTAGAGGAATAGCAGCAAATCTTCACAGTTGGTCAAATCACGGAAAATGGAAACCGGTAATGTATACACCAGATCACAAATACCAAGAAGGAATGTGGAATAAACCAAAAGAATTGACAAACTTCAAAGTTGACGGATACGAAATTTCTGCGATGAGTGATTTCACAACAGATGATGCAGCATCAAGAGCACTTAATATTTGGAAGAATTCCCAAGGTCACAACAAAGTTATCGTTGGAGAAGAAAACTGGAATACGATTAGTGTGATGGGAGTTTCAATTAACGGTGGTTATGCTGATATTTGGTTTGCAGATGAAACTAACGATCCAGCAGGATTCCATAAATAAAATTTAGGGAGGCTTTGAGCCTCTCTTTTTTTAGGAAAATTTTCCTGTTTTTCTTTATCCACTGAATTTGATATGATATAATTGTTAAGGAAAATACTTAGGGGGTTTTTATGGGAGAATATAATATATTTGATATTTTGGGACCTGTAATGATTGGACCTTCTAGCTCTCACACTGCAGGTGCTTGTAGAATTGCAAAGACTGCTCTTTTGATTGCTGGAAATGAGTTCACAAAAGTTGAGTTTGATCTTCATGGATCATTTGCGAAAACTTACAAGGGTCACGGTACAGACAGAGCCTTATTAGCTGGTGTATTGGGAATTGAACCAGATGACATTAGACTTAGAGATTCATTTGCGATAGCTGAACAAAGAGGAATTGACTATGTTTTCAGAGAAGCTGACTTAGGGGATGTGCATCCAAATACTGCGAAGATTACATTTACATACGAAGATGGAACTACTATGTACATCGTTGGCTCATCAATCGGTGGAGGAAATATTGAAATCATAGATATCAACGGAATAGCTGTTCAATTTACAGGAAGCTATCCTACCATTTTATTGAAATACGTGGATGTAAGAGGAATTATTGCGGATATTTCTTCAGAACTTGCCAGAAATGGTTACAACATCGAAGGAATGAAGACGTTGAAACATGACGGAATAGTAACTTTGATTGTTGAATTAGACAAAAATATCGGCGAAGATTTGACAGAAAATTTATTGAAAGACGATAGATTTCTTTTCACAAAATATATTCAACGAAATTAAGGAGAGTTTATGTTTGATACATCATTAGAAATAATCAATACAGTTAAGAGGGAAAACAGACCTTTTTACGAATACGTTATAGAAATAGAAAACGAAAGAACTGGCAAATCTGAAGAATTCATCAGAAGTGAATTGTCACATATGCTAGATGTTATGGAAAAATCTGCGACAGATTTCTTGGAAACACCTTCAGTGACTAATCAAAAAATGATAGACGGATTTGCACATAAAATGCACGTTTATGCAAATGAAAATGAACCAATAGTAGGACAATTTACAGCAGAAGCAATGGCGATGGCTTTTTCAACATTGGAAATCAGTGCGGCTATGGGAAAAATCGTAGCATCACCTACTGCAGGTTCGTCGGGAATTTTGCCAGCAGCTCTTATGAGTTTTAAACAAAGATACAACTGCTCACACGACGAACTTATCGATGCAATGTTAGTAGCTATCGGTGTTGGACAATTGTTGGGAAAATACGCAACATTTTCTGGCGCTGACGGAGGTTGCCAAGCAGAAACAGGATCTGCAGCAGCGATGGCAGCAGGTGCATTGATATTTTTAAGAGGTGGATCTATTGAGCAAATATTCCACGGAGCATCATTTGCAATACTACATGTATTGGGACTTGTATGCGACCCAATCGCAGGACTTGTAGAATATCCTTGCACATTCAGAAATGCAATGGGAGTTACAAACGCAATGATTAGTGCCGATATGGCATTGGCAGGAATCACAAGTATAGTTCCATTCGAAGAAGTGTGCCAAGCAATGAGAAAAGTCGGCAAAACTCTTCCACCATCATTGAGAGAAACAGGAATGGGTGGAGTTGCAGGAACAAAAACTGGTCAAGATATCAGAAGAAGATTTTTGGGATCTTGCAACATCAGTGATGACGTCGAAGATTAAAACAAAAAATTATCCACAAGATTTTCAAAATCTTGTGGATTTTTTAATTGAACTATTTGTTTTTGTTTACACTTTTTGCAATCAAAATCGCCAACACGAATGATATCACGATTTCAAAAGGCATATTCGTAGCGACAATTCCTCCAAGAAAATATTGTGCTTTGACATGCATAACGCTTTCGATTTGCTTTGAATGACAAATAAACGCCATTCCTAAAACACCAACTGTGTTCATAACACTTCCACAAATCGCTGGAATTCCGTATCGAATCACATCGTTTTTGTCTCTTAATTTGTTGTAAACTTGATAAGTCACAACAGCTATCAAAACTCTTGGAAGCACAGAAACCAATGGATTGTAGAACATAAATGAAAGAATTGTCGGCGCAATAATATTATTTATCAATGAAAACAAACCGAACAATAATCCCACGAATAAACTAACCCAAGGTCCTGCAACCAAAGCAGCAACAATAGTTGGAATATGTAGTGTAGTCACTCTAACTGGTCCAATCGGAATCATTCCCAAAGGAGTAAGTCCAAGAACGATAGTCAAAGCACCAAATACTCCGATTTTAGTCAAATCTTTTGTAGTTAATTTCATTTTTTCCCCCTTAAATCATTTATACAATTATACCACTTAATCAGAAAAATTTAAAAGGATAATCTATATATAGAAAATTTCAATAAGTAATTGCTGGTCAATATTGATGTGGGAATATATAATAAAGTGTAGATTTTAAATCAGGAGGTAATATGAAGAAATTTTTAGGAGTAATTCTTACTGCTAGTATGGTGATGAGTTCGTTCACACCAGTTCTCGCAGAAGAACAAAACAAAATCACTGTAGACAGAATAAGCGACTCAGATCGTTACGAAACATCAGCAAAAATTAGTCAACGAACATTCCCACATCAAATTGAAAAGATTGTACTTGCAAGTGGGGAAAATTTTGCAGATAGTTTGGTTGCAGGAAGCCTAGCTAACAAGGAAAATGCACCAGTATTACTGACACAAAAAGACAACCTACCACAAGTCATCAAGGACGAAATCAATAGACTTAGTCCAGAACAAATAATAATAGTGGGTGGAGAGAAATCTGTAAATGTCAAAGGTCTTAAAAACGTTAAAAGATTAGCAGGAGCTGACAGATACGAAACATCAGTTGAAGTGTACAAATACTTAAATCCCAACGGAAAAGTTGCACTCGCAAGTGGATTAACATTTGCAGATGCATTGTGTGCAACACCACTTTCCTCAAAAGAAAATTTACCAATTATTTTGACAGATGGACACAATTTACCGAAAGGAATCACAAAGGACAAGGTCTCCTTAATTTTCGGAGGAGAAAAATCT
Source organism: Finegoldia dalianensis (assembly GCF_046255015.1). Lineage (NCBI taxonomy): Bacteria > Bacillati > Bacillota > Tissierellia > Tissierellales > Peptoniphilaceae > Finegoldia > Finegoldia dalianensis. The sequence goes on along the minus strand of NZ_JBDLBQ010000002.1, from coordinate 50,252 downwards.
GTTAATATAAAAGGATTAGAAAACACAAGAAGATTAGCAGGAGCTGACAGATACGAAACAGCTTTGATAATTGCAAAAGAGTTTGGTAATTTAGACAAGTTTGTCTTGGCAGACGGAAGAAATTATCCTGATGCATTATCCGTAAGTTCATTGGCACACAAAAACGACGAGCCAATTCTATTAACAGAGCCAAATCGTACAGAATTCATCGAAAAAATAGTAAAAGAAAACAACACAAAACAAATCACAGTAGTTGGTGGAGAACAATCAGTATCACAGAAACACGTTGAAAAAATAGTAGAAGGAATAACAATTCAAGACAAAAAAGAAGATAAACCATCAGTCACACCAACTCCCGATATTCCATCAACTCCTGAAAAACCAGAAGACAAACCAGAAGAAAAACCAGAAGAAAAACCAGGTGAAAAGCCAGAAGAAAAGCCAGGAGACAAACCAGAAGAAAAACCGGAAGACAAGGCCAAAGAAAAAGCATTAAAAGAAGCCAAAGAAAAAGCAATTGAAGAATTGAAGGAAAATGGCATAACATCAGAAAAGTACATTGAACAAATCAATAAAGCCAAGACAGTAGAAGGCGTTATTGCATTAAAAGAAGAAATCATCAAAGCACACAAAAAACCAGAAGAAAAGCCAGAAGAAAAGCCTGAAGAAAAAATCGTCGAATTTGGTGATGCAAAATTAAAAGAAAAACTTCTAAACTTTTTCAAGAACTACAATGGAAAAGATAGAGTTGATGAAGATATAAAAGAATTCGACTTTAAATTATACGACAAAAACTACAGAATCGACCCAAATGCAACAGATTTAACAGTAAAAGACATGGAACAACTTCAATCTTTTGGTCATAGATCATTTGATGAAAATTATAATGTATTAGAGTTTAACAGCATCAAAGGATTGGAAGCTGCGAAGAATTTAGAAACACTTACAATTAGTGGAGATCCAGAAGATTCTTCTAAGTCATTTGAAGATTTAACACCATTAAAAGATTTGAAGAAGCTAAAATTATTGAGATTATCTCACAATGCAATCAAAGATGTGACACCATTAAAAGATTTACCGTTATTGGAAAAACTATACATTTCTCACAATCAAATTGAAGATGTATCAATTATAAATAATTTGAAAGATCTTAAAAGTTTAGATATTTCAGTAAACAAAGTTAACAACATATCAGTATTGAAAGATTTAACAAATGTTAAAAACCTTGATATTAGAGATAATGAAATTTCCAATATCTCTGTTACTAAAAATTACAAGAAATTAAATTGGTTAATGGCCAATAATAACAAAATAAAAGATATATCTCCATTGCAAAACAACAAAGAATTGAATTATTTGGACATAGAAAATAACCAAATAGAAGATGTATCTTCCATTACAGATTTATCAAAACTAGAAACGTTGAATCTAAATAATAATAAAATTACAAAAATAGACGCATCTAAGCTTACTAATTTAACAAAATTATACATTGCTCAAAACGGACTAGAATCTATAGATTCAATTTCTAAGTTAACGAAATTAAATGATGTAAACTTGTCTGGTAATAAACTTACATCAGTAGAAGCGTTGAAAGATTTAACGGGATTGGGAATGTTAGATTTATCCAAAAATCAAATAAAAGATATAGCACCACTTAAAAATTTAGAAGAATTGTATAATTTAGATGTACATTCCAATCCTATTAAAGACATTTCAGTAGCAAAAGATTTGAAGCAATTGGGAGATATCAATGTAAGTGAAACACAAATTACTGACTTGACACCACTTAAAGCAGAAAGTATTTACTCATTAGAAGCTGACAAATTATCTACAACAGTATCAGATGTCAAATTAAACGGAAATATTGTAGAATTCGATAATCCATTTAAGTTAATAGACAAAGTATTTACGAAATTCAAAGAAATCAAATCAGATAATCCTAAAGTAAAAGCAGAAGTAACTGAAGACAACAAAATCAAGCTTACATTGGAAGATGGTATGACATTAAAAGATATCGAAGGATTGAAATTGGAATATTCATTCGATAGCAAGTCTTACTCTGATCCAGTGTATAGTTATAATATTGAATTGAAAGATTTAAAGAATATTGCAGAAACACCTGAAGAAGAAAAAATCGCGATGATTCAAGAAGTCACAACTTCGAATCTTCCAGCAAAAGATGCTATTGCTAAGATCAGGGTTATTGGTCAAATCAACAACATTCCTAGTGATAAATTTATAGTAAAATTGGTCGATGAAGATGGAAAAGAAACTTATCCTGAAATTGAAGTTACTGGAGATGCATCAAAAGCTTTCAGAGTTATAAATATCAAAGTGCCAGAAAACACTACTGATAAAGAAAAAACATACGAAATATACGCAACATCAACAGGTAAAAAAGATAAAGTTTTTAAATCTGATGTTAAAATAACTCAACAAGCTGGGAAAGCAGAAGACCCAAAACCAGAAACACCTGAAGAAGAAAAAATCACGATGATTCAAGAAGTCACAACTTCGAATCTTCCAGCAAAAGATGCTATTGCTAAGATCAGGGTTATTGGTCAAATCAACAACATTCCTAGTGATAAATTTATAGTAAAATTGGTCGATGAAGATGGAAAAGAAACTTATCCTGAAATTGAAGTTACTGGAGATGCATCAAAAGCTTTCAGAGTTATAAACATTAAAGTTCCAGAAAATACTACTGATAAGGGAAAAACATACGAAATATACGCAACATCAACAGGTAAAAAAGATAAAGTTTTTAAATCTGATGTTAAAATAACTCAACAAGCTGGAAAAGCAGAAGACCCAAAACCAGAAACGCCTGAAGAAGAAAAAGTATCTTATGAAGAAATTCTTCCAAGTTATGCTCACGCATCAAAAGATGGCAAGATAATTGAAGTTGGTTTTGATGAAGAAATCGAAGAAATATTTGAGGACAGCTTAAAAGCTGGAATTAGCATTGATAAAAACGCTGATGGAAGTTATGAAAAGTTAGAAAGCAACGATACTGTCGAGTTGTCGGACAAGAAATTCGTAGTTACACTTGAAAAGCCACTAGATGTAAAAGGTCTTGGTTTTAATAAAGCCAAAATCAAAATAAATCAAGGCGTATTTAGAAAAAAAGGCACTGAAAACTTGAATAAAGACGTTGACTATTATATAAATATCGGAAAACCAATCGTTCGTCAAGCTACAATCGAAGGTGACAAGGTAATCACTAACAAAAACAGAAAAGTCACTATTAAAGTGAATGGAATGAATTTGTCAAGTAGCGCAAAAGTAAAAGCTGTTATGCAAACAAAACTTGCGACAGAACAGACAGATGATGTAAAAAAAGGAAAACAACCAGAAGTTATAGGAACAATTTCTCGAACTGGAGATGAACAAACTATAACATTCGACCTTCCAGAAAACAAAACAGATAGAACGGTGTCTTACGAAATTTTGTACAAACCAGAAACGAATGGAAATTATCGAAAATTACCTGGAAATAATCCAAGATCCAGAGCGAATTCAATCGTAATTTCATTGGTTGCAGACGGTGAGGATGTAAATGCCTCTACACTTGCATTTATGAAAATTCAAACTTATGGAGCAACTTCTACAGATAAAGGAGAAATTCCAGATATAACTTACGGAGTGACACCGACAAATCAAGAATCCAAGAAGACATTTACTCACGTTTACGGAACAAACTTAGAAGCGACGAAAACTAGAGTTAGAATTTTTGACGAAAGAGGAGTAGAATGGTACATCGTAAACCAACCTTCATTAGGAGCTGCTGCATTTAAAATGGTAGTTCCTGCATTGATTGGAATTGATGGCGATGGAAATTATCAAACTATGGAAATAATTGGACCGGGAAGTTTGATTGGAGATCACACATTCACCTACAAAGTTGCAGTAGATGGCAAAAACTACGATGAAAATGTCGTAGTTCGTGCAAAAATTTTAGCTTCTGGAAAAACTAATGATGGTAAATTTAACTTGGAAAACCAAGAAACAACGTTGAAACTTAACTACGTTGATGTAGATGGTAAACCAATCAAAGATTCTGTAGAAAAGAAATCGTACAGCTTCTTTGGAGAATGCGCAGCGGGAATTTATCCAGATGCGATTGAAAACTATAGACCTGTTAAAATAGTTCGTAATTCAGATAAAAATGAAATAAAATTAGAGAGTGGTGTAGACTATACAGATTACAGAAATCTTCAAACATTACTAGGAGTAAATAAAATCGGAGACAATCCTGAATATACTATAGTTTACAACAAAACTAAATAAATCAACTAAAAGCTTCCTTACCCAAGGAGGCTTTTGTTTTTTTAAAGATTTGTAAAACACTTAAAAATTAGTCAACGATAAATGGATATGATATAATATTTTATATATAAATAAGAAAAACGAATGACTGATGGAGGTTATTTTGGAAGTTATACAAGTAAAAAAAAGTTTAAATTTGAAGGGCGAGGTCAAGATTGACGGAGCCAAAAACTCAGCACTTCCTATTATAGCAGCATCTCTTTTAGGAACTGAGCCGATAATTTTAGAAGATGTTCCAAAGTTAAAGGATGTTTCAATTATATTAAAAGTTTTAGAAGAATTGGGATCAAAAGTAACTTATTTGGATAAGAATAAGGTTGAGATAGATAGTAGCAATGTCAATAATTCTGTGACTCCACACGAATTGATGAACAAGATGAGGGCTTCATTTTTGGTAATGGGACCTTTGTTGACAAGACTTGGTCAAACCAAAACGTATTTGCCAGGTGGATGTGCGATCGGTTCGAGACCTGTGGATTTGCATTTAAAAGGATTCAAGGCATTGGGTGCTGAGATTGAATCGACTGACGAAAAGATAGAAGCTATTGCAAAGGATGGTTTGATTGGTGGGGAAATTTATTTGGATTTTCCTAGTGTTGGTGCGACTCAAAATATTATGATGGCAGCTACGATGGCAAAGGGAGAAACTGTTATCGAAAATGCTGCAAAGGAACCAGAAATTGTAGATTTGGCAAGTTTCTTGAACAAATTGGGAGCGAAGGTTCGTGGCGCTGGTACTTCTACAATTAGAATTGTCGGCGTTGACAAATTACATGGTGCAAGACACACAATTATTCCAGATAGAATTGAAGCTGCGACTTTTATGGTGGCAAGTGCGATTACACGTGGAGATGTTACTGTTAAAAATTGTATTTCATCTCATATTATGCCAATTATCGCAAAGCTTCGCGAAGTTGGTTGCGAGGTTATCGAAAACGAGGACGAAGATTCTATCAGAGTTATTTCCACTGGCAGATTAAAAGGAACGAAGATTAAAACTTTGCCATATCCTGGTTTTCCTACAGATGTGCAAGCGCAATTTATGGCGTTGATGACTGTGTGCAAGGGCCAAAGTAGTGTTGAAGAAACTGTTTTTGAAAATAGATTTATGCATGTGGAACAACTTCAAAAAATGGGCGCTGCTATTGCAACTGAAGGAAATGAAGCGAGCATTGCTGGAGTCGATTCTCTTCAAGGTGCTACTGTTAAATCTACAGATTTGAGAGCTGGAGCGGCTTTGATTTTAGCAGGACTTGTAGCAGATGGCACTACAAATGTAACAGATATTTATCATATTGACAGAGGATATGACGATATTGTTTCGAAATTCAAGAAATTAGGAGCAAATATCGAAAGAATTGAAATCGAAGATTAATAAATTATATAAACAGAGGGATTGTTATTTGAATGAACAACCCTCTTTTTTGTAGGTGAGTGTATGAAATTTTCAGCAACTGTCAAAAATATAATATTTGAAAATGAGTCCAATGGTTTCAGGATTTTTTCTGTAGACAAAGACGGTGAAGAGAGAATTATCAAGGGCAATAGTTTCAAGGTTATGCCAGGAGATTTCTTGGATATTGAGGCAAATAAAGTTCAAGATCCGAAATATGGCGAACAATACAACATAATTTTCGTTGAAAGATCCAGTAAGCCTAGCATGTACAATATTATTAATTATCTTCAAAGTGGTTTGATTAGAGGAATTGGAGAGACAACTGCAAGAAGAATCGTGGAAGAATTTGGAGAAGATACAATGGAAATTTTGAAAAATTCTCCATCCAAATTATTACAAGTCAAAGGAATTGGTAAGAAAAACTACAAGAAAATAAAAGAATCGCTCGACGAGAAAAAAGAATACGCAGAGATTTTCTTGTATTTGCAATCATTGGGACTAAGTCTTCATCAAGCAAATATTATTTCTGATTTTTACAAGGAAGATACTAAAAAAATTATCATGCAAAACCCATACACTCTAATAGACGATATTAGGGGAATTGGGTTTAGAACGGCGGATATCATTGCACAGAGAATTGACATTGAACCAGATTCTCCTTTTAGGATTAAAGCTGCGTTCAAATATTTTATGGAGAAGGAAGCAAATTCCAACGGGAATTGTTACGTTTTGGAAGACGATTTGATAGATGGAGTAGAAAAACTTCTTGATATTGAAATCAAAGACATAAAAGAAACGTTGGAATCTTTGATTGTAAATGGAATTATTGCAATCGATGATACTGGTGATGAGAGCAGAGTCTACCTTCCACAAATCGAAAAATCAGAGATGAGATGTGCGAGGAATATTGCGAATATTTTGCAAAGCGAAATAGAAGACGAGTTCGATGTGGAATACGAGCTTTCAAAACTAGAATCAGAACACTTGGATGAATTGCAAATCGAAGCTATCAAAAAATCTATGACCGAAAAAATGCTGATAATTACGGGTGGACCTGGTACAGGAAAAACAACGATTATCAACAATATTACGAAAATTTTCAAGAATAATGACAAGGAAATAATTCTTGCAGCGCCTACTGGTCGTGCAGCTAAGAGACTTTCTGAAAGCTGTAACGAAGAAGCGAAGACTATTCACAGAATTTTGGGATACATTCCAGTTGAAAATGGAACGATTTTCGATCACGACGAAGATAATCCTATAGATTGTGATTTGATAATCATAGATGAAGCTAGTATGATGGATATTTTCATCGCGGATAGTTTATTAAGAGCGTTGGATTCTAATACGAGAGTAGTTTTTGTGGGAGACTGTGACCAGCTTCCAAGTGTACAAGCTGGAAACGTGCTTAACGATTTGATAGAATGTGGAGAAATCACTACGATAAAACTTACTAAGATTTTCCGTCAAGCGCAAAACTCCAATATTATTGTGAATGCGCACAGGATTAACAACGGAGAGTTTCCTATTTTGAATGAAAAGGGCAAGGATTTTTTCTTTATAGAAGAAAATGATCCAGAACGTGCCAAGCAGACAATTTTGGATTTGTGTGCACAGAGACTTCCTAATTTCTACAAAAAAGATGAGTTTGACGATATAATTGTTCTAACTCCGATGAAAAAATCTAGCTGTGGAACGAAGGAATTAAATGCTTCTTTGCAAGAAGTTTTGAATCCAAAAACTCCGATGACAGAAGAAATCGAACAAAGAGACAGGATTTTCAGGCTCAACGACAAAGTTATGCAAATCAAAAATGAGTACACGAAGGAATTTATTGACGATGATTCTATGGGCGTTTTCAATGGAGATATCGGAAGAGTTACATACGTCGATCCGATTGATGAGACGATTGATGTGTTGTTCGACGATAAAACTGCAAGTTTCACGAAAAAAGAATGTGACGGTTTGACGTTGTCTTATGCGATTACTATTCACAAATCACAAGGAAGTGAGTTTCCAATTGTGGTAATTCCAGTCACACAAGCTCCTTTTATGTTGTTGACGAGAAATTTGCTCTATACAGCAATCACAAGAGCGAGAGAAATAGTCGTTTTGGTTGGAAGCCTTAAAATTTTGAGTCAAATGATATCTAACAATAAAATTATGAAGAGAAATTCTGGACTGGACAGGAGAATCAAACAATACATGGATTTTGACATAGATGATGACGAACAAGAAATGATGAGAGAGATGTTCGAAGATGAGGGATTTTAGTTTATTATTTCAAAAGCGTTGTATAATTTGTCACGAGAAAAAACAGTACAAATATTTGTTGTGCGAAGATTGCTTTGACAAATTGGTTTTTGTGGACGGCTACAGGGATATCGACGGGACGGACTGCTTTTTTGCTTTACTTCACCAAGGTTTGACGAAGAAACTCATCTACGATTACAAGCTAAGCCGCAAACAAGTTGTGAAATATTTCTTGGCAGATGCAGTGGCTGATAAAATAAAGCAAAAAAATTTACAAGACTACACTTTGCTCATAGTTCCTTCGACAAAATCTACGATAAATAAACGTGGGTTTGATCACATTCACGAGATTGCAAAGGAAGTGGCAAAGATTCTGGACATGGAGTATTTGCCAGATGCAATTGTAAAAGTGAAGGAAACGAAAATTCAGCACAATTTATCGCAGCTTCAAAGAATTGAGAATTTACGAGGAGCGTTTGAGGTGAACGCTGATTTATCAAATAAGAAAATTCTGGTTTTGGACGATATTGTGACTACGAAGAACACTTTAAGAGAAATCAAGAAAACTTTGAATGAGAAGTATGTGGATTTAAAATTTGTAGCAGTGTCTAGCAGGTCTAATGAAAAATATTAAAATTGGGTATAAATAAATTAACGAAAAATTAATATATTGGGGGCAAAATATGAAATGGCAAGGTAGAGAAGGAAGTTCAAATGTAGGCAGAGGTTCATCCGGTGGAGGACCAGTTAAAATCGGTGGCGTCGGACTGCTTTTGCTTGTGATTGTGTATTCTTTGTTTGGAGGAAATCCACGAGATATTATCAATGAACAAAACAGAACACAGCAGGAACAACAAGTTAACAATTCTGAAAAAGCTAGCAGCAAGGAAGTTGAAGAAGCCGAAAAGATGCTAAGCGTTGTGTTGAAGGATACAGAAGATGTGTGGCACGAAAAATTTTCTGAAATAAATAAAACTTACGAGGAACCAAAGCTTCATTTCTTTGAAGGAGCAGTGTCTACAGGTTGCGGAAATGCTGACAAAAACGTAGGGCCGTTTTATTGTTCGCTAGATCAAACAATCTACATGGATGTAACTTTTTATAATATGTTGACTCAAAAGCTTGGAGCTGACGGTGGAGATTATGCGATGGCTTATGTACTGGCGCATGAAGTTGGCCACCACGTCCAAAAAGAACTAGGAATTTTGGATAGAGTTCACAATATTCAACGTAGATTGAACGAAAAAGATGCCAATAAATATTCAGTAGCTTTGGAAACACAAGCAGATTATTTTGCAGGAGTGTTCAGTTATTATATTAAAGAGAAAGGCTACTTGGAAGAAGGAGATATTGAAGAAGCGATAAGTGCAGTTCAAAGTGTCGGCGACGATCACATTCAAAAAATGGGACAAGGATATGTACAACCGGAAAAATTCACTCACGGCTCATCCGAACTTAGAAACGAATGGTTTCAACGAGGATTTAAATACCACGATTTTGAACATGCAGATTCATTCGGTGAAATGGGACTTAGAATACAATAAAACAAGACGCCAGAATTAATTTTCTGGCGTTTTTTTAGTTTCGTTGTATTCTTTTTCGTGTTTGTCGATATCACTTAAAAGCATTTTAAAAATCTGATTAAATGATTGGTTGTATTTTTGAAATGTGGATTTTTGTAATACTTCTCGTGCTTTTTGGAATTGGTGATCTTCCACATAGGCAATCGCCAAGTTAAAATAATACAAGCTTTTTGCATAATCTGTTTTTGGTTTATCTTTTATTTTTTTGAAATTTTGAAATAATTTGTCCAAATTTCCATTTTGTTCGTAATCCAGCATGTATTTTCTGATTTCGCCAGCGATTTTTCTGTCCATTATCATATTGTGAAGCACTTGAATCAAGATATAACTTAGAAAAAGTGCGAATGTTGTGACTAATGTAAATGAAATTATAATGAAAATTCTATTGATTCCTGTGAGATTTTGAGTCGCAAAAATAGCGATAGTTTCTGTCACAAAAGTTAGAATTGCAAGAATTATTAGTTTACTGTTAGATATTTTTATTCTCATAAAACCCTCCGTAATTAAAATATATCCTATTTTTTACTTATTTACAAGCAATATTGAAAGATTGTAAGATTTCTATGATAAATTGAGCAATTTAAGCGTAGTTTATTGTAAAAAACTTGCTGTTGTGGTATATTATTATCAGAAATTTTGAAATATATGGAGGATTTTTTATTATGGATTTACCCGGTGAGCCGAGCTATTTAATTATTTTTTCGGTAATTGCAATTGTTGCAGTGTTATACTTTATGTATATGAATGGAGTTGGATATTTTAGGAGCATGTCTGCCTTGTGGTTTTATCAGACACATGGGATTTTGGAGGATAATATCCACGCAAGTTTGAAAAAAACTAGCGGAAAAGCTACAAAAGTGTTCAAAGTCAAAAAAAGTGGATTTTACGATTTTAAATTGGACAATGAATTGGAAAGCGGCAACGTTACAGTTAGCCTCATAGATTCATTGGGCAACAAAGTGTTCGAATTAAACAAGATGAATGGATATTCTTCTGATTATTTGAACGAATCTGAGAAATACCGCTTGGTTTTTAACTACAACAAAGCATGTGGTAAGTTTGAACTTTCATGGAAATAAATGTGGGGAATGAAGTGCTCCCTTGTTATTAACTAAAACGCAAAAATTTTGCTGATGACTTCTGTTTTTTACAGATCTCATCAGCTTTTTTATTATGTAAATGGAGGAAATATGTTAAAAAGTATAGCAATTATAATTATTTTGTCCTTGTTGTTAGGAAAATTTTTCAAAAAAATAAAATTGCCACCTATATTGGCATTTTTAATCGTGGGAATAACTCTCGGACCGTTCGCCATGAATCTGATTGACAAGAAAATTCTTGACATTTCATCTGAACTGAGAACTATTGCGCTGGTAATAATCTTGACTCGTGCAGGATTGTCGCTGGACATCGATGATTTGAAAAAAATCGGACGACCGGCTGTGTTAATGTGTTTCGTGCCGGCAGTTTTTGAAATGTGTGCTGTAGGAATATTAGCACCGATATTTTTGAAGGTGGATGTGTTGGACGCGTTCATAATCGGATCTATCATCGCTGCGGTGTCTCCTGCAGTTGTCGTTCCAAGAATGATACGACTTATTGAAGAAGGCTACGGAGATGAACACAAAATCCCGCAACTTATTTTGGCAGGAAGTAGCTGCGACGATGTGTTCTGCATCGTTGTGTTCACATCGCTGACATCTCTCGCACAAACAGGAGACATCAATGTGTTCAAATTCATCGCCATTCCATTTTCTATTTTAATTGGAAGTATCGTAGGAGCTGGAATAGGATTTTTGTTGGTGAGATTTTTCAAGAAATTTCACATGCGAGACACTGTGAAAGTGTTGATTGTTTTGAGCATTTCGTTCTTGCTTTTAGAATTGGAAAAAATAACATCAATTCCATTTTCGGGACTCATCGCAATAATGACATTGTCCATGGTTATGAAGAAGATTTACGAAGATTTGGCGGAAAGATTATCAGAAAAATATAACAAATTGTGGGTTGGCGCAGAAATATTCTTGTTCGTATTAGTAGGAGCGACTGTAAATGTAAAATACGCGATAAATTCTGGAATCATGGTGGTCGTTTTGGTAATTTGTGCATTGATTTTTAGAATGATTGGAGTGTACGCATCTGTTTTGAAAACAAAATTAACACCAAAAGAAAGATTGTTCTGCATGATAGCTTACACTCCAAAAGCAACTGTTCAGGCAGCAATCGGTGCAATACCATTATCGATGGGATTGAAAGTGGGGGATATGGCATTGACTGTAGCGGTTATTTCTATTTTAATCACTGCACCATTTGGAGCGATAATGGTGGATAATTTGTATAAAAAATTGTTGACAAGATAAAAAATTAAAAAAACTAGAATAACTGGCGTTTGTAGCCAATTTATTCTAGTTTTTGTTTAACAATTCGATTTGTTTTACTTTCAAAAATTCATTATTGTTTTGTAGTTCTTTTTCATCTACATTTATTTTAATCCTATCAGATTGTTTTAAATCATCGAATTTTAAAATATTTGGTTCGTTTGAAGAATTAAATTCTACTATCTTGCCATCTTTTTCTAAATCTTTGCAGTCGATTTTTGACTCTTGTTGAATAATTTCCCTACCACTTCCTGCGCCTATGATTGTAAGTATTTTGTCAGAGGTATTAATATCTGTTATGTCACATTCTACTCCCAATAGTACTACGTTTTCTTCTTTGTTAGTTGTATGAAAGAAATATATTAATAGGAAAATTATCAATACGAATATCAATACGAATATCATTATTTTTTTCATTAAAACACCTCCGATATATAATTAATTAACTAAATCATTTATTTACCTAAATCATATCAAAATAAAAAATAATGTCAAGATAAAAATGTTAAGATATGTCAAATGAGATTTATTTGAAAAAATTAGTGGTATAATTGAAATGAACAAACGGGGTGAATTATGAAAAAGAAACTTGAGATAGCAGGGATTACTCTGTTGATTGTCGTTGGAGTGTTCTTCATTTTCAAATTTGCAAACGAGAATAAATTTGACAAGCTTAGCTTTAATGCAGATTGTATTTACGTTTACTCAATCGATGATGAAAAGGAAATTTTCTCCAAAAATCCAGACAAGAAAGTGTATCCTGCGTCTTTGACCAAGATGATGACGGTGTATACAGCTATAGGAAAAATTGAAGATTTTGATAAAAAAGCTCCGATAGATAAGAAAAGCTACCAAAAACTTGTTGCACAAAACGCTTCAATGGCAGGTTTTTATGGCAATGAGCCTACAACATTCGACGATTTGTTGTATGGAACAATGCTTGCCTCTGCCGGAGAATGTGCAGACAGTTTGGCTATTAATGCAAGTGGTTCCAAGGAAAAATTTGTGGATTTGATGAACGAAAACGCAAAGAATATGGGATTAACTAATACGAATTTCAGAAATCCTGAGGGAATGGATGAGGATGATCATTATTCGAGTGCAAAAGATATGGCGTTTTTGTTGAAAAATTCATTGAAAAATGAAAAATTCTACAAGATTTTCACGACTGATAAGTACATTTCTACTAAAACTTTGGATCATCCAAAAGGAATTGAAATCGAAAGTACAGTTCTTGGGAGATTGAAAGATTATGATCAAGATGGCTTCAAAATTATTGGCGGCAAAAGTGGTACTACGGAAAAAGCAGGGCTTTGTTGGGCAACTTTATCCGAAAAAAATGGCAAGAAATACATCATTATTGTGATGGGTGTTGATTTTGACGATATTAAAAATCCTGGAGATGGACAAATCCAAGATACGATTAAGATTTTGAAGAATTTATAAAATTTAAAAGGAGATTAAAATGGCTATTTTAGAATTAACATTAGTTCCAATAGGAACACAAACTACAAGTTTATCACAATACGTTGCGAAAGCTTACGATAATGTGAGAAATAAAGAAAATATAAAGGTTGAATTAAATCCAATGGGAACTGTGATGCAAGGAGACATCGACGAATTGTTGAAAGCTGTTCGTGATATGCAAGAAGCGGTGTTTACAGAAGGTGTGGACAGAGTGTATTCTGTGATTAAAATTGACGACAGAAGAGATAAGGATGCATCATTTGAGCAAAAACTGGATTCTGTGAATAAAAGGTTAAAATAATGAACAAAAAATCTATAAAACTGTATAATGTGATATTTCCAGTCTGGATTGTGTGGCTTTATCCAGTAACTTGGGTTGCGATTGTACCGTTGAATATTTTGGTAGATTTCTTGGTAACTTTGTTGGCTTTAAAATTAATTAAAATAGAAAAACCAATGGAGGTTATAAAAAAATCAATCGCGAAGACTGTAGCACTAGGATTTGTCGCAGATATTATCGCTACGGCGGTATTGATGATTTTATCATTCGGGATTAATGGAACAAGAAATAATATTGCAAAATGGTTCTACGATAATATTTCAATTCCGATAATGAACGATTATTACGAAACACCTTGGGGAATTTTGGTTATGATTCTAGCAGTTATGTTTGCAGGATTTTTGGTGTATGTATTCAACCGCAAATTTTCGTTCAGAAATACTGATTTGTCAGAATATCAAATCAAAAAAGTGTCCATGACATTGGCAATAATAACAGCACCGTATCTGTTTTTGATACCGACGAATGTGTTTTATAATTTGTTCAGCTGATGAAATTATTGCAAGAATAGGTGTAAATAAAAAAAGATGCATCATTGTAGCTTCTACTACTAATGATGCATTTTTTAGTTGTGACTTGTTGTGTCAGATGATTTAAAACCCATGACAATAAATACAAGTCCAAGTAATGCCAATACGATTGTTGCGATATTGTTACCTCTTCTGTAAGAAAAAACAGCGACTAATATCCATATTAAACCAACGATAATTCTCAAAATTTTCTTATTCATTTTTAATCCTTTCATAAGTCAAAAAATTTAACAAAAACATTTTTTTAAAGACAATTTTTATGTTTAGATTATCCTAATATGATTATATCAATTGATTATTTTTTATATGTAAAATATTATTTAATTTTAGGTTAAATTGAATCAAAAAAACTGTGTGAATTTGACTTCACACAGCTTTGTTTTGATAGATTATTTTTGTGTTCCAGTTTCAACAGGAGTTGTTGCAGTTGGTTTGTCAGTAGAATTGTTTTTAACTTTTTCTACGATGATTGTACCACCGTCGATAACTTTTTCTCCGTTTTCACCTACAGTATAATAAGAGTTTTCCAAATCTTTGAATACTTTTGATCCAATAGCGTTAACTCCACCGAATACTTTGATGTTTGCTAATTCTTTGTTGTCTCTTAAGTAAGAAACGATAGAACTTTCTACTGAATTTTTGGATGCAAGTAAGATTGGAGCGTCCAATTTTTGACTTACTGGTGCAGCTACCAATGCATCTGCGAAGTTTTCTCCACTAGCTACTAATGCAGTTTGAAGCTTGTCTCCGTAAACTTCCTTAGCTACTTTCAATGAACCTTCGTATCTGTTTGATCCGGCGATTCTGTCTACTACAGCTATTTCTGATAATTCTTTTTCTAGTTTAGGAGTGATAGTTTTTTCTCCACCGATGATTGTAATTCTAGTTACATTCATAGATTTTAAAACTTTCAAAGTTTCAGCTGGAATGTTGTTCTTTTGAACTAACATAACTGGAGCGTTAACTTTGTTTGCATAGCTTACTCCGTATAATGCGTCAACGTAGATTTCGCCACTTGCGATTACAACTTCTGAAGTTTGTTTTACGTTGTCTTTGATTGTTTGAGCGTTTGTTTTGTATCTGTCAGCTCCGTTAATTCTAACAACTTTAGCGTTAGTAGCTGATTTTACAGAATTTACAACTGCGTTTGATACGGATTTTTCTCCACCCAAAACATAAACATTTTCAACGCCCATTGATTTTAATTGGTTCAATGTATCAGCACTGATGTTATTTGATTCAGAGAATAATACTGGCATAGTTCCTTTGCTTAGAACTGTTGCACTTAAAGCATCAGGGAATGCTAATTGGTTAACCAAAATAGCTGACTTTGCTGATGAGAATTGGTCCTTACTAACGTTAACTGCAGTTTCAACACGGCTACTTCCTGAGTATCTTTGAACGTTTAATTTTGAAGCCATAGATACTGTTGGGAAAACCATAGCTGTAGCAAGAGCTGCTACTAATAATTTCTTTTTTAAATTCATAACAAATCTCCTTTATTTATTCTATATCTCAATTATATCATACTTTTATTTTTTGATAACACGTGTTGAAAAATTGTAGAAATTCAAATTTAAAATTAAAAATATTTGTTCTGAATAATGTTTGTGATATAATTTAAACAAATACAAAAGGAGGGAAATATGAGAAATAACTCAACTAAGAAAATGGTTTTTGCAGCAGTTGGAATTGCAATAAATATCATTTTAGGAATTTTCGTAGGCGGATTGAAAATTCCGCTATTATTTATGGACACTGTCGGCACAGTATTTACAGCGGTGGTTTTAGGACCATTATGGGGAGCATGCACAGGAGCATTGACAAATGTTATATTGGGAGTTTTGAAAGACCCTAGAGAAATTCCGTTTTTGCTAGTGAACTTAGCAGTAGGTTTAATTGTAGGATTCATAGCAAAGAAGAGAAAATTCGATCTTAAAACAGCAGTCGTGACAGGAATAATTTTATCTATCGTTGCTCCGTTAATCGGTACGCCAATTGCAGTATTTGTGTACGGTGGAATAACTGGAGATTTCAATGATGTATTCTTCACTGCACTCAAAAACTCTGGCCAAACTATTTTTTCAGCAGCTTTTTTACCAAGAGTTGCCAGTAATTTAGTGGACAAAATAATAACTTGCTCCATAGTTTCGCTGCTTTACAAAAGAGTCAAAGCTATGTTGTAAATGAGCACAAAAATAACGCATCTAGTATGCGTTATTTTTTTATAGATTGTTCGATTTTTTCTGTTATTTCATCTACGTTTCTGTCATTATAGCCGTAAAATTTTGACTCGATATTTTTGTTTTCGAATAATTTTTCCAATTCTTCCATGAAGACTCCCTTGTCATCTGTCATTTCTACGGAATTTACACAATGAGCAATGTCTTTTATAGCGGAGATTTCTCCTTTGAATTCTTCTGATTTGCAAGTAAGCCCGATTCCACAGCTAGGAGAACCGTCTATTCCTATAACTCCCAAAAAATTTACTCCGTCCTTGATATAATCGGAGATTTCGTTGACAATTGGGCTTAATAAATCACGGCTTGTTTGTCTGTAAAAATTATTGTCGAATTGTTCGTACACACTTCCCCAGCGATTGGGCCCGTACATTCTATTTTCTGGACAAGGTAATTGGAATATTCCAACGTTCATTTTCATTAAATTTTTGATCAAACTCAAATTATCTTTCCTGCCAGCATCGTTTTTTACAACAGCAAGTTCGTTCAATAAACAATGTGACACCAAAATTATATTTTTATATTCTTGCATACGCACCTCTGTAAAATAATTATAGCATATTTTTCAAACACTACAATGTGTGATATAATTAATACATTAGTAAACAGGAGGATAAAATGAAATTAGTAATCAAAAATTTGACTAAGAAATACGACGACAAATTGGTACTCGACGAAGTAAATTACGAATTCAAAGAAGGAGTCATCACTTCTGTTTTGGGTAGAAATGGAGCCGGAAAAACAACTTTGTTCAACGTCTTATACGATGAGATAGATTTTGATTCAGGAGAATTCTACTTGGAAAATGAAGGTTCAACTGAAAAACTTGATAAAGAAGACATAGGAATGCTTTTTTCTGAAAATTTTCTTCCTGAATTTCTAACAGGTTACGAATACATCAAATTTTATCGTGACATCAATTCTCCAAACGATATAAAAACGGTTGAAGATTACATGGAAATGATGGAATTTTCCAAGAAAGATCAAAATAGATTAATCAAAGATTATTCACACGGAATGAAAAGCAAAATTTCTTTGATAACACTGTTCATCTCAAGACCGAAAGTGTTGTTATTAGATGAACCGTTAACAAGCTTGGATGTTGTAATCAGCACGCAAATTAAAAAATTACTTATGGAATTGAAATCGCAAGGAAGAATTATTGTACTATCTACACACATGTTAGATTTGGCAAAACAAATGAGCGAAGAAATTGTGCTGCTTCATCACAAAAAGTTACAAAAATTGGATTTGGATAAAAACGATGAGAAATTCGATGCAGATCTTTACGACATTTTAAAGGATGAGTCTGATGAGTAATTATCTTAGCACTTATTTGAGATTAGTTATGAAGATGAAGCTAAATCAGACAATGTATCAACTTCGTAAACTCCCAATTTTCAAGAAAATTATCCCATCTGATATTTACGGAAATGACGTGTTGAGCTTTGGATATTCTGCGATTTTTTACATTTCATACGTAATCAAAACATTGTTTTTAAAAATCTTATACTGTGCAGCAGTTTATGGAATAGCAGTTATAGGAGCTGCGAAGATTTTCAAAGGGACTATTCAAGAAAATATACTTATAACGCTGTTTTATTTGTCTGTTGTAATCGGAAGCATGATTTCACAATTTATGTACGTAAGCTTTGATAATGAGGATTCTATTTGTGTCAAAGCGCTCAAACTTGATGCCAAAAAATACACAGTTTTGCAGGATTATTTATCGGACATTAGCTTTGCAATCTCAGGAATAATATTTGCGATATTTTTTGCTATATTCGACATCAACCCAATGAATGCACTTAATGTGTGCGTGTTCTGCCTTGGATTTAGAAAATTAATAAAACACATCAACATCTTGGCATATTCTACAAAAAGAAAAAAACATTTAACCGCAAATTACATTTGTATGTGGGCGATTTTATTGTCGGGAATGGGACTTTTGGTATTGTACAGCACGAAATCTAAAATCTTCGTAGAAATATTCTACTCAGCCTATGCGCTAATTTTCGGGATTGTTGCATACATTGTGGGTGCTGTTTTAATTTCAAGAACCGACAAAATCAGACACATCGCTAGAATTGAAATCACAAACAAATCCATAATCGACCGCGACAACACATTTAAAGATATCAACACAATCGCATACCAAATCGACGACGAAAAAATAGCACAAGAAAACGGGAAAATTTACGATAATTACAACGGAATAGAATACATCAACAAAATATTCCGCTACAGATTCAAACGCAAATACAACAAAATGATACTAATACGTTCGGGAATAATTTTGGCTGTTGGTGTAATTGGATTTATCGTACTAAGAGGACTCACAATCAATCCCAAACCAAGTGATTTGAAAATATTAGTGTCAGTATTTCCGATAATCTTGTTGTATTTCGGAATACAAATAGCAATCCCAGAATCATTTAATAGATTTATGTTTTTGAATATGGATAGATATTTGATGAAACAAATGATTTACGCTAATAAACAAAACATAAAAGACACATTAAATTTTAGAATAAAACAAAATTTAAAAGATAATGCACCTACATTTGGATTGGTGTTATTGTTGATAATAAGTTGGATATTCGCCGCAAAATTAAACACAACGGATTTGATAATAAAAGCCGCAGTCGCAGTCATCATAATCTACTTGTATCAATCAGTAAAACAACTCTACATGTACATGCTACTTCAACCATTCACAGTTGGACTCAAAAGCAAAAACGTAGTCTACTCAATATTAAACACTTTTGAATCATTACTTTTCTGGGGAATAATAATCCTTCAAATAAAATTGAATTTCAACATAGGATTAGTAGCATTGGCAATCTGCGTGTTGTATACAGTTGTAGGATATTTCTTGGTGTTGGCTAAGGGGGATAGGACATTTAACTTAAGAAAAAGTTAGAAATGAAAAAGGCTATGAGTTCACGCTCACAGCCTTTATTTTTCATGTTGTTTTATTATATTTTCCAATCTTTTGTATTCTTTTTTGAATCTCGGGTTTGTGGATTTTGATTTCAATTTATTTAAGTTTTTTCGTGCTAACACAAAATCGTCGTCAAATATGTTTTTCATTATATACAATTGTTTGATGTTTTCGCCGTAATTTGGACTGTTTTCAAATTGTTTTAAAAGCTTTTCGTGTGTTGTGAATAGTTCATTAAACTTAATTTGATCGTTCAATTTGAATTGAGCGATCATTGTATTGAGCCAATATATCAATTGAAGGTCTTGATTTTTCAATTGGTCTTTTGCAATTGTTTCATAAGTAGCCAATGTTTTATTTGGTTCATTAAGTTCCAAATATCCTGCTCCCAAATTCATTTTCATTACTGTTTGTATGTGTTTGTTTTTGATTTTGGGAATTTTAGGTTCTAATTCGTTGACGAAATCTTTGTATTTCATTTCTTCAAACAGTTTCATTGAGTGTTTCAATTCGTTTGTTTTGTAGGAGTAATAAATTGTGTTGACTATTAAAATGACTGCCAAGACAACTCCGCCGATTATCCAATAATATTTAAGCATAACTTTGTCGTCGATTTTGAAGACAAGGCTAATGATTAGCATGGCTATTCCGATTGCAAATGCTATGCCAAATAATTTTAGAAATTTTTTCATATGTACCTCTGTTTTATGTTTATTTACTTGAAAATATCAAATATACTTCTTGTTGTTTTGTTATAAATCTTGTTGTAAAGAGCTTTTTTGGGGTTTTTAAACCAGCCAATGCCCTTTTTCCCGTAAGTTGGGTCGATTGCAGACTTTAGTTGTCTTTTGTACTTTGAAGTTGTTCTTGCTTTGAATGATTTCTTCAAGCTTGGTGTTCTGAATCCTATTTTCATAAATGCCTTCCTTTATATATTATTATATAATAATTATAATTCATTTATGAGGATTTTCAATTGGGTTTTGTATTTGAAAATTTTGTGAGATAATAAAAATGGTGATATTATGTTGGAATTTATGAACTTAAATGATAAAAACATGATAGCTGTTCAAGGTGCTGGCGGGAAAACTTCGAGCGTTTTTTTGCTTGCAAATGAGTTCAAATCGATGAATGAAGCATCTCTTGTGAGTACGACTACTAAAATGGGGATTGTGAGTGAGGATAAATTTGATTATTTGTACACATTCAATGAGAAAACGAAAATTGTAGATGGGAAAATATATTTCGCATCGAAATCACGTACAGATACAAAAGAAATCGGATTTGAACCTGAATTTTTCGACAAAATTTTTCTTGATGGTTTGTTTTCCAATATAATTTTGGAAACGGATGGAGCAAAGACAAGACCTATCAAAGCTCCTCGTGAAGATGAGCCTGTAAATCCTAAAAACATCACTCATTGTGTTGGTGTGATGGGACTAGATAGTGTGGACAAGCCTTTTGATGAGAGATTTTGCCACAGAAAAGAATATATGGAGAAAATTATTGGAAATCCCAAGATTTTGACAACAAAAAGCTACGCTGAAATCATCAATTCTAATTGTGGCCTGTTCAAAAATTCGTACGATGCGAAAAAGTTTTTGATTTTGAACAAAGCAGACACAAAACAAGATATTGAAAATGCGATGGATATTATTGGTAAAATTTATGTAGACGTGAAGATTTTTGTGATGAGTTTTGGGAAGATTATAAAAATATACTAGGAGAATTTTATGAATTTACTTGAAGATTTGAATTTTGATGAGAATCATATTATTAAGGATACAATTGTTAGAAATGAAAAGTTTGACATTCACAGAATCCAATCGAAAAACGAAACATCAGGACCATATAATCAGGACTTTGACGAATTTGTTGTCATAATTAAGGGTGAGGCAATGTTAAATGTCGAAGGAAAAGATGTAAGACTTAAAGAAATGGATACGTATTTTATTCCTAAAAATGTAGTTCACGAAGTAAAAAGCACAAGTGATGAATGCGTGTGGCTGTGTTTTGCGATAAAATAGTTGACAATTGTATCAAGAGAGTATATAATATTTTGGTATGTAAAAGGAGTCATTTCCTTTTATACAATACAGAAAGTCGCCGATGGCCGGGTGTGCGACGTGTCTAAATTCCCGGTGAGAAAACAATCGCTTTTTGGCAGCGATGTCCAAGTAGCCAAATATTGTAAATAAAGGAAAGGATGAATTGAATGAAAACTTATATACCTAAGAAAGATGACATCCAAAGAAAATGGTATGTAGTAGATGCAACAGATGTTGTTTTAGGTAGATTATCTACTGAAGTTGCTTCTATTTTAAGAGGAAAAAACAAACCAATGTTTACTCCTAATGCGGATGTTGGAGATTACGTAATTGTAATTAACGCAGAA
This sequence comes from Finegoldia dalianensis, assembly GCF_046255015.1. NCBI lineage: Bacteria > Bacillati > Bacillota > Tissierellia > Tissierellales > Peptoniphilaceae > Finegoldia > Finegoldia dalianensis. The sequence continues at coordinate 28,394 of NZ_JBDLBQ010000002.1, read as the reverse complement.
AAAGTTAAATTAACAGGTAAGAAATTAGAACAAAAAGAATTAAGACATTACACAGGATACGCTGGTGGTCTTAAATCAATTACCTACAAAGACTTAATGCAAAAAGACCCAGAAAGAGCTGTAACTCATGCTATCGTTGGCATGCTTCCTCACAACTCTTTAGGACGTCAAATGGCTAAAAAATTAAGAGTTTACAGAGGCGCTGATCACGATCACATCGCTCAAAACCCTGAAGTTTTGGAAATTAAGTAGGAGGTAATTAAATGGCTAATAATAGATATCAAGGAACTGGTAGAAGAAAAACTTCTGTTGCTAGAGTTACTTTAGTACCAGGAAGTGGAAAATTCACAATTAACAAAAAAGATATAAGTGAATACTTTAACTTCGATACATTAAGAGTTATAGCTAAGGAAGCTTTGGAATTAACAAACAACGCTGAAAGCTATGATGTTACTGTTAATGTAAAAGGTGGCGGATACACTGGTCAAGCAGGTGCTATTAGACATGGTGTTGCTCGTGCTTTATTAGAAGTTGACCCAGAATACAGAGCTGAATTAAAAAGAGCAGGTTTCTTAACTAGAGACCCTCGTAAAAAGGAAAGAAAGAAATACGGTCTTAAAAAAGCTCGTAAATCTCCACAATTCAGTAAGAGATAGAAAACAATTATATATCAATGGAAAAGCACTTTTTGGTTCACACCATCAAGTGCTTTTTTTATGCTTATTTATCAAAATTCACACCAAAGTTCACACCATCATTATTAATAAGCTTATGATATACTAGTTCTCCAGGAGAAATACACCTCCACAGATTTTTGTCTGTGGGTTTTTTATTGGCAAAAACACAATTATTATTTTAAACTCCCAAACAATATATGATATACTTATTAAAGTAAAAAGGTTGTGATTATTTTGAATATCGATATTATTTCGGTGGGTAAGGTTAAGGAAAAATACATAAAACTAGGCATTGCTGAATTTTCGAAAAGATTATCTGCGCACTGCAAGCTAAACATAATTGAGGTTGATGATTTGAGTGCTGCAGAGAATTTGTCCGACAGTGAAAAGGAGATTGTGAAGGACAAGGAAGCGGAGAAAATTATGTCGAAAATCAAGGATAATCACTACGTGATTACGCTTGAGATTTTGGGGAATCAACTTACTAGCGAAAAATTAGCCGCCAAGATTGAAAATTTAACTGTACAAGGTCATTCTAATATTTGTTTTGTTATCGGCGGATCGTTGGGACTGGGGAAAAGTGTACTTGACAGGAGCGATTATGCGCTTTCTTTTTCCAAGTTTACATTTCCACATCAACTGATGAGGTTGATTTTGTTGGAACAAATTTACCGAAGTTTCAGAATAATTAACAATTTACCATATCATAAGTGAGGATAAAATGAAGGGAAAAAAGACAACTGTTGCATTGGCTTTTCTTATAGTGATTTTAGTGGGTGTGATTGGCTTTAGATATTCAGAAATTTCTGGGAAATCTCCAATCCAAGCATCACAAAAAAGTTCTCAAGTGAAGAGTGTTAAAAAATCAGAAGAAAAATCAAACAAAAAATCAGATAACGAAAAAGAAAATAAAAATCTGGAAAAGAAAGAGATAACCATAACTTGTTGGGGCGATTATATGAATCACATAACTCAAATTCGCCAAGCAAAAGCTACAAATTATGATTTTACGGATTCTTTTGCGGTTATTAAAGATATTGTGGGTAAGAGTGATTTATCCATAGTCAATTTGGAGACGACTATTGCTAAGGATGCATCAGACATGAGTGGTTATCCAGAATTTGCAACGCACGAAAATGTTATAAAAGCTTTAAAAGATGCAGGCTTTGATGTGGTGAGCACTGCCAATAATCATTCTTACGATAGAAGATTGAAAGGAATTGACCACACAATTGAAGCTATTGAAAAATACGGTTTGAAAAGAACTGGAACGTTCAAGGAGAACGAATCGACTAATCCACTTATCATTGATGTGAAAGGGATAAAGGTTGGATTTTTTTCATATACACAAATGCTCAATGGATTTGAAAATTCTATGCTTAATTCTGGACGAGATACTGCGGTAAATTTAATAAATATGGAACAAATCCAAAAAGATGTGGATTATTTAAAGCAAAATCACGCAGATGTGATAATGTGCTACATGCATTGGGGAGAGGAATATTCTGATTATCCTAACTCTTATCAGAAAAACACGTTCAAGAAACTTTCAGATATGGGAGTTGACTTGGTGATAGGATCGCATCCGCACACAATACAAAATGCTGATGTTATTGAAAACGACGGCAAAAAATCATATTGTGTTTATTCAATGGGAAATCTAGTTTCAGATCAAAGAGAATCCTACGGACAATATTACGGCGTAGAGATTGGAGTGTACTCGGATATTAAAATTGAGAAAATTGGGGACAAGACGACTGTAAAAAATTTCGAAAACAAACCATACTATGTAGACAAATACACAGATAGTGTGACTACAAGATATGTCGTAGTTCCAGTTAAACAAGTCCTTAATTCAGAAATAAATTATCCAAGAAAAGACAAAATAATATCCAAATTGAACAGAGCAAATCAACATTACGAGAAAATTTTTAACAAGGAGTAAAAATGGGAAATATAATACTTACAGGTGACAGACCAACAGGCAAATTACATTTAGGTCATTACGTGGGATCTTTAAAAAACAGAGTTATCATGCAAAACGAAGGAAACTTCGACAAAATGTATGTGATGATTGCAGATGCACAAGCTTTGACAGACAACTTCAATAATCCGGACAAAGTCCGTGACAATATCATTGAAGTTGCTCTTGATTATTTAAGTTGTGGAATTGATCCAAACAAAGTTACGATATTCGTGCAATCACACGTTGAACAACTAACAGAATTGATGTTTTATTATATGAACTTAGTTACACTTTCAAGACTCGAAAGAAATCCTACAGTTAAAGCAGAAATCAAACAAAAAGAATTTGGAGCGAGCATTCCCGTTGGATTTTTGACTTATCCAATCAGCCAAGCAGCTGATATCACGCTTTTTAATGCAAACATAGTTCCTGTTGGAGAAGACCAGCTTCCAATGTTGGAACAAACGCGTGAAATAGTAAGAACATTCAACAACTATTACTCAGAAGTTTTGGTTGAACCAAAAGCTGTAATTCCTGACAATAAAATCTGTTCCAGACTTCCAGGATTAGACGGCAAAGCTAAGATGAGTAAATCATTGGGTAACTGTATTTATTTGTCGGATTCTGAAAAAGATGTCAAATCAAAAGTAATGAGTATGTTCACAGATCCTAACCACATTCAAATTACAGATCCTGGAAAAGTTGAAGGAAACACAGTGTTCACTTATTTGGACGCTTTCTGTACAGACGATGATTTCTCAGAATTTCTTCCAGATTACAAAAATTTGGACGAATTAAAAGATCATTACAGACGTGGTGGACTTGGCGATGTCAAAATCAAAAAATTCTTGAACAATATTTTGCAAAAAGAATTATCTCCAATCAGAGAAAAAAGAAAACACTACGAACAAAACATTCCAGAAATCTTCGATATGTTGTTAAAAGGATCAGAAGATGCCAGAGAAGTTGGAGCAGAAACTTTGAAGAAAGTAAAAGCTGCAATGGGAATCAACTACTTTGAAGATGTGGAATTGATTAATAAACAACAACAAAAATACAAATAGATGAGAAGTCAATCACGTCAGGGGTTGATTATGGATAGCAAACCATCATACACGAATATCTAGACTTCAAAAATTGATGATTTCTAAATCTCAAAATCCTAAAATCGCAAGCACGCTGAAACTTACGCAGTCCGATTTTGACGGATTTATTCGATTTGAAATCATGACAATTTTTTCCGTATGATATTCTTAGCATGAAAGGTTTGCTATATTTTTTATATATGTCAATCACGTCGGTGGTTGATTTTTTATTGATTAATAAAATATAAATTTTATTTGATTTTTCATTTGCTTAAAATTATTATTTAAGGGTATAAATAATAGAAGAAAGGAAGATTATTATGTTAAGAGCAAAAGTAGGATCTAGATTATATAATATAAACGAAGCTATTAAGCTTGGAGAAATTGCGATAGCTAGTTTGAATGAGGTGCAATCTTATTTGGGTACAGCATCAGGATGGGGAATTTTCGATATTTTCAAGGGTAAGACTATTACTACTATGATTAAAAGATCGAATTTGAAAAAGGCGAAGAATCAAGCGAAGAAGGCTGACTTGGCGATTAGAAAGTTCAACAATATTATGATTGATTTGGACAAGAAACCAAGTGTTGGTTTCAGATATAAAAAACCATTTTTCTTGGCAGATTATTTTGATAACAAAGTTTTTGATTCTGTAATTCAAATGCAAATTCTCAATAACAAGAGAAATTGCGACGCTGCTATTAAGCAATTGAAAAAAGAAGTGTATAATTTACAAAAGGAAAAAATGAATTTAATGAATGAATAGATTTTATAGGGGGTATTATGTTCAAAGAGTTTAAGAAATTCATTACTGAAGGTAATGTAATGGATTTAGCAGTTGCAGTTATCATGGGTGCTGCTGTTAAGGAAATGGTCGACGGACTTATTAATGGACTTATAGCACCTTTGATTGGAGCAGCAACAGCTGGTATAAACATGAAAGAAATGGCAGCAACTGTTGCAGGTGTTAAGTTACAATATGGTTTATTCTTGGATGCTTTGGTTAAATTTATCATTATAGCATTTATTGTTTTCTTGATGGTTAAAGCTATTAACAAAGGTCGTGATGCTTTGCATAAAGAACCGGCAGCTGATCCAACAACAAAAACTTGCCCATATTGCAAGAGTGAAATCGACATTACTGCTACTAGATGTCCACACTGTACATCTGAATTAACAGAATAATTTGATTGAAAAGGGGATTGTATCCTCTTTTTTTTGTTGGGTTTGTGATATACTGAAAACATAATAATTTATAATAAGGAGATTATGATGAAATACGATTTTGAAACGATTAGTGACAGAAACGAAATGGGCTCTAGAAAATGGGCTGTAAGAAGCGAACAATTTCCGAATATGAAAAAAGATGTAGTTCCATTAAGCGTTGCGGATATGGAATTTAAAAACGCACCAGAAATTATTGATGGTTTGAAAAAACGCTTAGATAATTTGGTTTTGGGATATTGCTCTCCTACAGACAGATTTTACAACAGCATTATAAATTGGGACAAGAAACGCCACAATGCAGATATCAAGAAAGAATGGATTGTCGAAGTTCCAACTGTTGTAGATGGATTCTTCGCTGCGGTAAGTGCCTTTACACAAAAAGGCGATTCTGTAATGATTATGAGACCAGTGTATGGTCCATTCAGATTTGCCATTGAATTTAACGACAGAGTTATGGCAGATGTTCCTTTGATTGCTGACGAACGCAACAATTACTCAATTGATTTTGAAAAATTTGAATCAGAATGTAAAAAGTCTGAAAACAAAATGGTTATTCTTTGTAATCCTCACAATCCGGGTGGAATTTTGTGGAGCAAGGATGATTTGGAAAAAGTAATCACGATTGCAAATGCAAATGATGTGATTGTTGTGGTTGATGAGATTTGGCAAGATATTGTTATGCCGGGAAACACTCACACATCTGTGCTTTCTTTGGATAGAAAATTAATCGAAAAAGCTGTTGTGTGTCAATCTTCAACAAAATCTTTTAACTTAGCAGGACTTTGCTGTGGATATACAATTATTTCCGATTCCGAAATGATGGCTCAATACAAGAAGACTTTGGATATTATGAGAAGTAACACTGTAAATGTTATGGGACTTGAAGCTACACAATTAGCTTTTGATGAAGCTGAAGACTGGCTTGACGAATTAATCGAAGTAATAGATACTAACCAAAAAATCGTCTACGATTTCTTCCAAGAAAAATATCCTAAAATCATAGTAAATCACCTTCAAGCGACTTACGTTATGTGGATGGATTTCAGATGTTTGGGATTAAACAGCGATGATTTGCTTAAAACATTGGGCGAAAAAGCTGATTTGGTATTCACTGACGGAAGATTTTTCGGAGAATGCGATGGATTTGTACGATTTAACGTTGCAGCTCCTACAAAAGTCGTAAAAGACGCATTAGTTAGATTGGATAATTTACTACAAGAAATATACAAATAAACACAACAAATCCCGAAACTCATTTGAATTTCGGGATTTTTTTAGTTCTATTTTACATTCAAAAATTGTTGCATGTATTCAAATGGACCATTATCCACTTGAACTTTTGGATTATTGATTGATGTATCTTCTTTTGAATTTAGTGAGATGTTAATGCTTTCAGTATCTTTTGATTTTGGAGTTGATTTTAAGCTAACATCGTATGATTTGTCCTTGAATTCAAATGTTAAATTGAACATATCGTCTTTGTTAGTTGTCTTTAATGTGTTCATTTTGTCTTCGAATTCTTTTTTGGATTGGTCTGATTTTAGATTGTTTTCAATTTCTTGGATTTTTTGTTGTTCTTGTTCTGTAAGATCACTTCCCTTGGCAAGTTTGGCGTATTCTTTGAAGTTTTTCAATAAAGTTTTTCTTGAATATTCCATAACTTTTGCCCATTGTTCACCAGTTAAATTCACAGAGTATTTGTGGTTGCCATCATCTGTAACCTTCAATTCCTTGTTGTCGACAACGAAATCTTTTGCGATTTTAACTTGGAATTTCGTATTAGATGATAAAAGTGGCATGAATACTGTGAAATCTCTTACAGTTGTAGCCTGGAAATTTTGTTCAGTTAATTTTTGCAAAATTTGAGTAACATTGAAGTACAAGTTTTTTTGAATCAAAGCTTCCTTCATTTTTGGTGGAAGATTGTTAGCAAATGCATCGTAATTCAAATACGCTTTTCCATCTTGGATTGCGAAGTGTAGTTCTCCCAAATTATTGCCTTGACCTGCTAATTGAGCTACATCACTTGTAACAGTTGCCATTGCAACGCCTGTCGTTTTGTCTTGTGTTGCTTTGACTTTGATTTCTTTTAGCTTGGAAGTTTCGTTTTTAAATTCATAAGATTGATTCTTCCATTCAGTTGTTTTTCTAAAATCGTTTAATAGGCTCACTTTTTCTTTTGCTTGAGAGCAAGCGCTTAAAGTTATTACCATAAGTAGTGATAATAACACTAATGTAAATTTCTTTTTCATAAATTCCCCCTGACTATATTATTATAACAGATTTGGACAAATGATTTTGAACAAATCGCAATCGTAGACTTATTGTAACTAAACTTACAAAAAAGCCACTCACACGATAAATGTGAATGGCTTATAATCAAAAATATTATTTTAATTTTTCTAATAATTTTAATGTGTAATCGTACATTCTTTGAGTAGATTCAATTCCCAAATGTTCTAATGGAGTGTGAGCGCCAATGATATCTGGACCGAAACTAATCATGTCACAATCTGGAAGTACACCTTTTAATAAACCACATTCCAAACCTGCGTGAATTGCAGTTACATTAGCTTTCTTTCCTGTCATTTCTTCGTACAATGCTGGAGCAACCTTTGCCAATTCTCCATCAGTGTTGAATTCCCATGCTGGGTATTCCTTTTCGATGACAGTAGTTCCGTGAGTCAAATAAGCTAATGATTTGATCTTGTCGAACATATTGTGAAGTTCACTTTCTACAGAACTTCTTACACAACAAGTAACCTTGATTTTTTCGTCATCTGCTTCAACAATACCAACGTTAGAACTTGTTTGAACCAAACCTTCGATGTCTTGTGAAGTAGAAATAACATCGTTGATTAACAAATACAAGAACTTAACGATTGATTGTGAAGTTTCTTTCGAATAAGAAAATTCTGTTTTTTCTGTTTCTTTAATATCTAAAACCAAATTAGGATCAGTTTTTCTACCTTCGTGACGAACATATTCACCAATTTCGTTTAAAATATCCATCGCTTTATCCAAATCATCTACAGTGATAATAGCGTGAGCATTCTTAGCGATGGCGTTGTGTTTTGAACCACCGGAGATTTCTTGCAATCTAAAATCCATTTCCAAAGCAACTTTGTTCAAAAGTCTTGCCATAACTTTGATGGCGTTTTTGTTTTGTTTTTGGATTTCAAGACCAGAGTGACCACCATTCAAACCAGAAAGAGAAATTTCGATAGCTTTTGACAAACCTTCTGATTTTTCGCTTTTGAAAGTAGTGATAGCATTTGCTCCACCAGAACAGCTTACAATGAAGTCTCCTTCAGCTTCAGTGTCGATGTTTAACAAGCGAGTTCCGCTTAAATGTTCAGCAGTCACACCGTTTGCACCGTCCATTCCACGTTCTTCATCAATTGTTACAAGAACTTCCAATTTTGGATGAGAAACATCATCAGAATCTAAAATAGCTAAGCAAAAAGCAACAGCGATTCCGTCATCTGCTCCTAAAGTTGTGTTATCTGCATAAACATATCCGTCTTTAACGTGCATTGAGATAGAATCTTTTAAGAAATCGTGATCTGAATCGTCAGTTTTTTCGCAAACCATATCCATGTGTCCTTGCAAAATAACAGGTTCTGAATTTTCGTAACCTTCTGTAGCTTCTTTTTTGATAATAACATTGTTAAGAGAATCTTGGTACACTTCCAATTCTCTTTCCTTTGCGAAGCTAACCAAAAAATCTGAAACAGCCTTTTCGTTTCCTGAACCACGAGGAATATCGTTTAATTGTTTGAACCAATAAAACACTTTTTTTGGTTCTAAATCTTCATATTTTTGCATGAGTAACCTCCTATATATCTTCTTACTTTATTATAACTCTTTTACATTATTTTGTAATCTAATTGACAAGATTATTTACAACATTTACGATAATATCCATACCATTAGAGATATCATCGTAGCTCATCTTCGCAAACCCAATCAAAAACACATTAGTGTTCATATTTTTATCCAAATAAAAATCATCGATAGGAATGACATACACTGATTTTTCCCTCAAAGTTTTCAAAAAAACATCACTATCAATCCTCTTATCTACCTTGATTACAACAGAAGTTCCACAATCAGTTTTCTCAAAATCAATGAATTTGCAGCCATTAATTTTTGAAAAAATAATCTCGTATTTTTTTGCGTAAACTTTTTTCATTTGATTGACCTGCTTTTCAAAATCTCCGCTGTCGATAAATTTGGACAGTGCAGATTGAACGAAAATCGACACAGGACACCTCTCAGATTTTAGCACAGAATAAAATTTATTCATCAAATTTTTAGGCAAAACCATAAAACTCACACGCATCGCTGGAGTCACTGTACGTGAAAAATTCCCAATGTAAATCACTTTATCATTCACATCCAAAGTCTTCAAAGGTGCGATAGGACGAAGCTTGTATTTGAATTCTGCGTCGTAGTCATCTTCGATTATGTAGCGATTATTTTTTTCGTAAGCCCAATTCAACAAATCAATCCTCTTATTAATCGGCATAATCGCAGAAGTGGGAAACTGATGAGAAGGAGTCACACTTACCACACTAGCATCTGTTTGATTCAGAAAATCTATATCAATCCCATCCTCATTCACATCAATCGGCGTACTGTTGAAATTATTGTAAAAACCAATTCCGTGATAAGCATATCCAGGATTTTCAAAACCAAAAACGGGATTGTTAAGGAGATTTTTAATCAAAATCAACAACTCATTGCTGCCGGAACTCACGACGATTTGGTTGGGATTTACGATAATCTCACGAAAATCCTTCAAATAATTTGAAATAGAACATCTTAAAGAAAATAATCCTAAACCATCGACCTTACCCAAAATAGCATCATCATCTTCGTTAATTGAATCCCTGAAAGCCTTTCTGATTTGCTTGTATTTAAAGCAAGATTTATCAACACCTGAAAATGAAAAATCATACAGGTAAGAATTCTTTTCTTCAACAATCATATCCTCATCATCAAAGTTTGCATCGTTTTGCAAAATATGACCGGATTTTTCCACAAAAAAACCACTTCTCTCACTGGAGCGAATGTATCCTTCCTTTTCCAATTGATAATAGGCATTGGACACAGTATTTATCGAAATATTCAGCTCATTCGATAATTTTCTAATAGAAGGAAGCTTGTCATTGGTCTTCAATTGTTTCGTGTTAATCTTTTCTTTTATAGAATCGTAAATTTGATTATACAAATAATCTTTGTCGTTTAAATTTATGAACATAAAATCCTCCGTTGGATTAAGTATAACATAAGAAAAAGAATAAGTTGTTCAAATCGCAATGTTTAAATTGAATACACTGGAATAGCAGCTAATAAAAATTAAAAATAAAACATTTCTTTTTTTTTTTTTTTTTGAGTGGTATAATAATTTTAAGAAAATATTACAAAAATATTTGAGTTTTAATAATAAAAGGGAGATTTATTTAAATGCATGGATTTAAGCTTGTAAAATCGTATAAAAAAGAATTTGTACTTGTTGTCTTAGCTTCTATCGTAAGTTTGATTTGTAACTTGGCTGCAGCTTATATATCAAAGGAGCTAATAAATGCAGCGGTTGGGAAAACGAATTTTAATTTATGGGTTATAGTTGTGGCAATTATTATTATTTTCGTGACCAAACCTTTTGGAACGTATCTTGTCAATAAATCGTCATATAACTTTGCAAAAAGCTTTATGATAGATTACAGAAAATCTATAATTGATAGTTATGTTTTGAATGAAGGAGAAATGTTATCGTCTGATTTTTTGAATACTGTTAATCAAACAACAACAAAGTTAAAAGATATGTTTGTAATGCCTTTTTTGAAAAATATTAGGTACGCAATTTTATTTATAGGGGCAAGTATCTATTTATTGTACATAAACAAAATAATTTTCTTGATTATTGTTGTTTGTTCTGTATTGCCACTTATAATTCCACAGATTTTTAATAAGAAAAATCAAAAATTAAGGATGGATTCCATAGGAGAAAATGAACAATTCATAGCTAAATCAAAAGAAATTACAGATGGGTTTGAAACAATAAAATCGTTTGGAATTGAGGATAAAATTATAAATCTATTTGAAAAGTTAAATAAAATAAATCAAAAAAAATTATTTCTTGCCAACAGATTCAATGTTTTTCATATGATATTTTCATTTTTTATATCAATGTTTGGGATAGTATCTGCACTTGTAACAGCTACATATTTGTCAAGCAAAGGTCTGATAACAGCAGGGGAAATAGGGGCAATTATTCAATTATCTAATTATATTGTTGATCCTGTTACAACAATTCCAGCTAATGTTATTAGTATAAAGTCTGTTGAAATGGAAATGAAGAGAATAGATAAAATGATTGCTAAAAAAAATACTAATTCAAAAGAGCATGAAAAATTCAAATTAGACAATCAAATATCTATTAAAGATTTATCGTTTAAATATGGAGATAATGAGGTTTTAAAAGGTATTTCACTTGATCTTGAAAAGGGTAAAAAATATGCTATTGTAGGAGAAAGCGGAAGTGGGGACAGTGATATAATGATGACAGATACAATAAATCCATTAAAATCAAAGTTTAAAGGCTTCCACAAAATTTTTAAACAAGACGATTTAGGATTAAGTCTGTCATCTTTTTTATTAAATTAACAAAAAAGAAAAGAAAACATAAGTAATAAGGATTGAAGATAATATGATAATATTTAGAGTTTTTTTCAAAATCATATTGTTTCCTATTAGTATAGCGTTAAGTATCATAATTCTATTTTTAACGTTTGTATTAGGTCTCAGCACAATATTTTTCAAACTGATTTCATTTATCGCTATTATGGGATTTTTGGGATCTGTTTATCATGGAGAAAAAGCACTCGCTATAGAGGCAATTATACTAGCATATCTTTTTAGTCCTTATGGTTTACAAGTGCTAGGATATTTTATTATAGAAGTGATAGAAGAGGTGAATGAAAGAATAAAAGCAATTTAAATATAAAAATAAATAGATTAAAACGATGAAAAAGAGATAGCAAAATCAAAGCTATCTCTTTTTATAGTATGACGGGCATGTTCTAATGCTGGGGTGAAATTCCCTAAGGAGCGTAGTTGTCGACGAATCCCATAGCGACTTGCAAGTTTTACACGGCGACGTGTAGGAGAGAAGAAGCAATAGCGAAATCGTGGCTTGACGAACAGGAACAGAATACAAGGCGTAAAAGGTGGGCAAGTTAGCTATAGATAACAAAGACCCAAAAGACAACCGTAAACCCAAGGCGTAAATTCTGCAAGTAAACGATGAAAGTATTAGAGCTTATCCCGTGAGGTCTCGCTAGCGAAATAGTAGTAACAACGAATAGTGAGAAGTCAGCAGAATCCATAGTAGCGAAGAAGTTTCTGTAATGGAAATGGAGCGAAGGGAGGAACGATATTTATTGTAATATTTGAAAAGGATGTACTATGACTTGATGGAACACAAGTAATGACGTATTCATCTCTCAAGGTTCAGATATAAAAAGAATAAAGTTAAATAGATACATCAGTAATAAATAATATTATACAAGAAAATATTGAACCGCCGTATACCGAACGGTACGTACGGGTGGTGTGAGAGGGGCTATTAAATAGCCCCTACTCGATTGAAAAGAAAGGGGGCTATGATGAAAGAAATAGTTAAATTTGAATACTATTATGGCAATGAAGCAGAACAATATTCATTTTTTAGGATTCCCAAAACTTTATTCACCGACTTAAATTTTAAAAAACTATCCGTAGAAGCAAAAATTCTTTATGGAATTCTACTCGATAGAATGAGCTTGTCAATTAAGAATAAATGGTTAGATGAAGAAAACAAGGTATACATCATCTATACCATAGAAGAAATTATGGAAGTATTAAACTGGGGGAGAAATAAGTCGGTCAAAGTAATGAAAGAAATTGAAGAAATAGGATTATTAGAAAAAAAGAGGTTAGGACTTGGAAAGCCAAATTTACTCTATGTAAAGAACTTTATTTACACAGAAAATAATAAAACTACAGAAGTTTCAAAAGCAAACCTCAAGAAGTTTAAAAAACAAACTTCAGGAAGTTTAGAAAATAAACTTCAAGAAGTTTCAAAAGAGGACTCTAATAATACTAATATTAATAATACTGAAACTAATAATACTGATTTTAATAATATCACCCCCATATCCCCCTTAGAAAAGCTAGGAGAAAAATCAAAAAAGACTTTGGAGGAGGAAGAATTAAAAGAAACTATAAGAAAGAATATATCTTATGAAACCTTTGAAAAAGTAAGAATAGAAGAAAAGAAGCAAGTAGATGTAATGATAAATGTACTTGTAAAATCCTTAACTAGCTTTACAAACATTAAAATAGGAGGGAGGCATATATCCAATGAAAATTTTAAAGAAAAATTTCTAAGTCTTAACTATAAACACATAGACTATGTTTTGAAATACCTAAGAGAAAATGCTCCAAAGGATATTAGAAACATTAATGCCTATCTACTGACTCTCTTATACAATGCAGATGAAAATATTAGAAATATAGAAGTCATAAAGAGAGAAAATCAGAAAAGAGAAAACTATGACTATAGTAACGATGAGGATATATGGAGAGAAATTTTAAATACTTGATAGGAGAGGAGCATATGGAATTAATAAAAGAAATCCTAGAACAGAAAATAAAAAATGTAGAAACAAATAGTCCATCAAAAGATGAAGAAAATAGGAGTTATATAGATCAAGAAACAGGATTAAAATATTGTGCAAAATGTAAAACACCAATTGAAAAAGAAATAGACTTCTTTGGAGAAATAAAAAAAGTTGGTATTTTATGTCAATGTGAAAAAGAAAGACAAAAATTAGAGGAAGAAAAAAGAAAAGAAAATAAAAGGATTTTAAAAATTGAACACTTAAAAAAAGAGTGTTTTTCTGATCCCATCCTATTAAATTGGAATTTTAAAAATATGGACAAAGATAGTGAGCATGAAAAAGTAGCAAAAAACTATGTAGAAAAATTTGATGAAATATATGAAAATAATATAGGATTAATTCTCACAGGGAATGTGGGATGTGGAAAAACATATCTTGCAAGTGCTATAGCAAATGCTTTACTAGAAAAAGAAATATCAGTCAAAATGACAAATTTTTCAGTAATTTTAAATGATATGACTAACTTTGAGATTGATAAGAGTAAGTATATAGATAACCTAAATCATAAGAAACTATTAATTATTGATGATTTTGGAATGGAAAGAGATACAGATTTTGCAGCTGAGCATATCTTTAACATAATAGATAGTAGATATAGAAGTGGGAAACCATTGATTATAACAACAAACTTAAATATATCAGCTTTAACTAATCCTGAAACTATAAAAGATAAAAGAATTTACTCAAGGATACTTGAAATATGCAGTCCCATTATATTTACAGGAGAAAATAGAAGAATAGAAAAAATGAAGGAGAAATCAAAATTAGCCTATGAAATATTAAAAAAAGAATGAAAGTAGGTGATTGAATGCAAAATGATGATATAAATAGCAGAACAATAGCCATAGTAAAAAAAGCGGGGATAGTTACAGCCAAGCAAGTTATAAATTTGATGAAGAAAATATTAGAGATAAATAAACATAAAGCACAGATAGAACAGTCAAGACCCTTAGAAAAATTTAAAAAAGTAAAAGTAAAAGACCTTGTAAAAAAAGGTAAAGTAGAAACCTTAGAATTAAATGACATAGACTTAAAAGCATTGAAAAAAGAATTAAAAAGATATGGGGTGAAATTTTCCATAAAGAAAGATTTAGAAAATGGAAACAACATTATCTTTTTTCAAGCAAAAGATATAAAAGTAATGGAACAAGCTTTTAAGAAGACAGTCCAGAAATTTACTAAAGATAAGTCAAGAAAGAGAAAATCTGTAATAGAAAGGCTTAATAACTTCAAGGATAAAGTCAAAGATACTATTGACAGAGATAAGGTTAAACATAAGCATCAGGAACAAAGTTTATAATAAAAGCACTTGGATATATAATATATATGATGAGAAGGCATGAATAGCTTTATTGTTGAATACTATGAAAAAGAAGATTGGAATCATCCAGTAGAAGAATTTCTCTTATCTATAGATAAAAAATGAGAACAGAAGCATTAGGAAAGAAACTAAAAAATACCTTTGAAAGTAAAATATAAGTATAATGGTGGTTCAAAATGACAAATAAAAAAATATGTCCTATATGTAACTCAAAGATGAGACAACAGTTTATAGGTCTATTACATTGCAAGTGTGGTATAAGTTATCATAAAGATTTAGGATATTTTAAAAGAAATGAAAATATGATGTTTGTCTTGGAAAGAAAAAAGATAGGTAAAAAAATAAAACAAGTTCCAGTAATAAGATATAAAAAAGATAAATAAAATACTAATGGGTAGAGAAATCTACTCTTTTTTATGGAGAGGAAGTGATTAATTCGAAAATACTAAATGAAATAATAAAAGATATAAAAAATGTTTTTAAGATAAGAGATAAGAAGAAATTTGTATTAGAAAATCTTCCTTACCTCTTATTTTTTTATATAGGAAATATCTTTACAAGCCATGTCAACTCTTATATAGGAGGAGATATAATAGATAGAATTCTAGTAGCTTTTAGTCAAATAGATACTTTAAACTATATTCCATCATTAAAAATAAAAAACCTGATACCTGGTCTAATTCTATCAGTAGTTATTAAGTTAATCCTTATACAGAAAAAGAAAAAAGCAAAAAAGTTTAGAGAGGGCAGAGAATATGGATCGGCAAGATGGGGAAATGAGAAAGACATTGAGCCATACATTGACAGGAAGTTTGAAAACAATGTGCTACTAACTCAAACTGAAAGACTTACCATGAACAATAGACCTAAAAATCCAAAATATGCTAGGAATAAAAATGTATTGGTAATTGGAGGTTCTGGTAGTGGTAAAACAAGGTTCTTTGTAAAGCCAAATCTCATGCAAATGCACTCTTCATATGTAGTGACCGATCCAAAAGGAACATTAGTCCTAGAATGTGGGAAAATGTCGGAAAGAAATGGATATGAGATAAAAATACTAAACACAATAAACTTTAAAAAATCCATGAGATATAATCCCTTTGCATACTTGAAAAGTGAAAAAGATATTTTGAAATTAGTACAAACAATAATTGCAAATACCAAGGGAGAAGGAGAAAAATCAACTGAGGATTTTTGGGTGAAAGCTGAAAAACTCTATTACACAGCACTTATAGGATATATCTGGTATGAAGCTCCTAAAGAAGAACAGAACTTTACAACTCTACTTGCTATGATAGATGCAAGTGAAGTAAGAGAAGAAGATGAAAATTTTAAAAATGCAGTAGACTATATGTTTGAAGCATTAGAAAAAGAAAAGCCAAACCATTTCGCAGTAAAACAATATAAGAAATACAAACTTGCAGCAGGAAAAACTGCCAAATCAATCCTTATATCCTGTGGAGCAAGGCTTGCTCCTTTTGATATTGAAGAATTAAGGGATCTTATGAAAGAAGATGAACTGGAGCTTGATACACTTGGAGAAAAGAAAACAGCTTTATTCGTTATAATATCAGATACAGATGATACATTTAACTTTGTAGTATCAATAATGTACTCACAATTATTTAATCTATTATGTGATAAAGCAGATGACGAATACGGCGGAAGACTTCCAGTTCATGTGAGATGCCTACTTGATGAATTTGCAAATATCGGCTTAATTCCTAAATTTGAAAAGCTTATTGCAACTATTAGAAGTAGAGAAATATCAGCTTGTATAATATTACAAGCACAATCACAACTAAAAAGCATCTATAAAGATAATGCCGATACTATAGTTGGCAATTGTGACTCAACACTCTTTCTAGGAGGAAAAGAAAAAACAACATTAAAAGAATTATCTGAAAGTTTGGGAAAAGAAACAATAGACCTATATAACACATCAGAAACAAGATCAAATCAAAAGAGTTTTGGTTTAAACTATCAAAAAACTGGAAAAGAATTAATGAGTCAAGATGAAATAACTGTAATGGATGGTGGGAAATGTATCTACCAATTAAGAGGAGTTAGACCATTTCTTTCAGATAAATTTGACATAACCAAACATAAGAATTATAAGTTCCTTGAAGATTATGACAAGAGAAATATATTTGACATAGAGAAATACCTACAGAGAAAAGATGAGGTTAAGTTAAAAGAAAGTATGGTAGTTGAAATATTAGATGAATAAATTTAAAATTAAATAAGAAGTAAGATAGATATTAGGAAAGATTAAAAGAAAATACTTGACAAAAAATATTTTATAACATATAATAATGTCAACAGTACCCGACACGCCTCTTAACAATGCGGACCAAGTCGGGTCATTTGATTTTAGGAGAAAAAATGAAAAAAATTCATCAAGAACCGATTACTATAGAAAATCAAGTAAAAAACTTAATAGACTTAGGACTTTTAGTAGAAGATAAAACTTATGCTAAGAAAATTCTTGGAAGAATATCCTATTACAGGCTGATTAAAGCTTATAGTATCACATTAAAAAAAGATGGAAGATATATATCAGGAATAAGTTTTGAAGATATTGTAAGTTTATATAAATTTGATAGAGAACTTAGACAGCTTATATTTGAAACAATAGAGCATATTGAAGTTTCTTTAAGAGCAGTTATCACAAACTATTTTTCTTTAAGATATGGGAACTTTTCATATAAAGATATGGATAATTTTGAGAAACAAAAGGAACAAGAAAGGGTACTAGAAGAATTAGCAAGGGAAGTTAAAAGAAATAGACGCTCACCATTTATAAAAAACTTTAAAGACAATTATGAAGGTGGAGAAATTCCGCTATATGCAGTGATAGAAGTAGCAAGTTTTGGAACTTTATCTAAAATGTATAAGAATATGAAAAATGAAGATAAAAGTAAAATTGCAAAAGTCTTTCATACAGACTACCATTACTTTGAATCTTGGATAGAAAATTTTGCCTATATAAGAAATATATGTGCCCATTATGGCAGGCTATATGGAGCAAAGCTTACAAAATCACCAAAGCTATATAAAGAATATTTAAAAAAGAATATTTCAAACAACACAATATTTGCTACATTAGTAAATCTTAAAATAGTTTCTGAAGAAGAAAATTACAAAAAATTTTATCATGATCTAACGGAACTAATAGCAAGATATGAAAATATTGAACTAAGGCATGTTGGCTTTATAGAAAACTGGAAAGAATTACTAAAACCATAAAATTAAATAGAGAAATTTACACCGAAAAAAACATTTCGGTGTTTTTTTATGCCCAAAGGAGGAAGAATGAAATATATACGAGATGAGCCGAAAAAATAAGATACAGAGAAAAATGAAATATTAATTAATTAGAAGTAGAAGCGATAGAGAAAACTATCGCTTTTTTTATGGAATAAAGGAGATAGAACAAATGGAAAGAGAAATGCTAAATATTAATGGAAATCTAGTAGGAGAAATAAAAACAACTGCAATAGATACAAAGGAAGGAGAAAAAGAAGTAGCTAACTTCACAATAGTTAGAAAGAACAAAGAAGAAGGAAAGGTTAAAAAAGAATATATCTACTGTAATCTCTACGGAGAAAAGGCAAAAAGTGTGAAGGAATTTAAAAGTGGAGAATACATCCATATTTTTGGATATTTTAAGGAAACAAAAAAAGAAGACAAGACATTTAAAAATTTTATCGTAAAGCACATAAATAAAATTGAAAAAGAAGAAAAAGAGGAGGAAATATAAATGGAATTTTTTACACAAGCAGTAAATGTATTAAAAATATTAGTTACAGCAATTGGTGCAGGGCTTGGAGCATGGGGTGTTATCAACCTGATGGAAGGTTATGGGAATGACAACCCTGGTGCTAAATCTCAAGGTATTAAGCAGCTTATGGCTGGAGGGGGAATTGTACTCATAGGTTTAAAACTAATACCGCTATTAGCAAACGTGTTAAAATAAAATGTTTAATATAGTAGATAAGATCAAAGAGTTTTTTTCGGAGATACTTATTGATATGATCAAGGAAAATTTAAGCGGAATGCTCCTTGATATAAATGACAAAGTATCAACGATAGCAAATGAGGTAGGAAAGACTCCGAGTGGATGGAACTCGGAGGTTTTTCACTTCATAAAATCCATTTCAGAAAATGTTATACTTCCCATAGCAGGTCTTATCATAACGGCTGTACTATGTATTGAATTAATTCAAATGGTAATGAACAAAAATAATATGCATGATACGGATACCTTTGAATTTTTTAAGTACATCATCAAGATGTGGATTGCTGTATGGCTTGTATCTCATGCTTTTGAGTTTTCAATGGCGGTCTTTGATGTGGCACAGAATTTAATAGGAAAGGCAGCAGGTGTGGCAAATGCTAGTGCAAAAGTTTCTCCAGGTGATATAGCTAATATGGTAGATAGCCTAAAAGGAGAGTCAATAGGAAAATTAATGACTATAGTACTAGAGACAGCAATTGTAAAGATGATAATTCAAGGGATATCAATACTCATTACAGTTATTCTATACGGCAGGATGATAGAAATATATATTTATACTTCAGTTTGCGCCATACCTTTTGCCACAATGGGTAATAAAGAATGGGGAAGTATTGGAACAAACTATATAAGAGGGCTCTTCGCACTTGGCTTGCAAGGTTTATTCTTACTTATATGCGTAGGAATTTATGCCGTACTTGTTAAGACTTTAAATATATCAGACATACACAAAAGTATTTTTGAATTACTAGGATACACCTTAATACTTGGTATAACTATGATGAAATCAGGAAGTATTGCAAAATCAATTTTAAATGCTCATTAATAAAAAAGGAGAAGATGATGAAAATTAGAAGAAAAAAGGACAAAAAAATTAATTTAAAAACACTTGGAACAATAGGACTCCCAATAATTTTAATAGGGGGATATATTACAAGAGAAATACAAAATAGAATGATTATAAGAAAAACATTGGAAGTTTTAGATAATAGAGAAGAAACGAATGAAAAAGTCTTAGAAATAGCAGTGAATATGGGAAAATCATTAGAAGATTTGAACAGAGAAGATATATATGGCTTTTACTTAGAGGGTTTAGAATAATGGCTTATGTAAATGTCCCAAAGGACTTAACAAAAGTAAAAACAAAGGTAGCTCTAAATCTAACAAAAAGACAATTAATTGGCTTTACAATTGCAGGTCTAATAGGCTTTCCAGTATATTTAATGGTAAAAAAAGTGCTGCCTAATGACCTATCTATGTTAATTATGATAGGTGTGTCTTTTCCTATAATATTTGCAACTCTTTATGAAAAGGACGGGATCTATTTTGAAAAATATTTAAAGTATATTATAGATAAGAAAAGACAGACAAGTATAAGGATATACAAGACAGAATGTATTTATGATATAAAGAAACAAAGAAAGGAAAGGAGTAAATGAATCAAATACAGAAAAAACAACAGAAAAAATTAAATCAAGAAAAAAGGAATTTAAAAAAACAAAAAGAAGATTTAAAAAGCATTAGTATAAGTCAAAAAAAGATGAAAAAAGCAAATATTTCTAAAGAAAAAGGAAAGCCCAAAAAGAAGCTTTCCTTTTTTGGTGGGAAGAAGAAAAAGAGCGTTCAGGAAACAATTCCTTATTTAAGAATGTTGAGAAATGGGATTTGCCAAGTTGAGAAGAACAAATTTAATAAAATGATACGTTTTTTAGATATTAACTACCAGCTTTCAACAGAAGAAGATAAGGAAAGTATATTTAATGAATTTTCAAGTTTTTTAAACTATTTTGATCCAAGTGTTGATATAGAACTTTCATATATTAATCGCATAGGAAAAAATGAAGAAGTAGAAAAAAACATCAATGTTCCGGATAGAAACGATTCATATAATGAAATACGAAAAGAGTACAGGGAAATGCTAAAAAATCAGAGTCAAAAAGGAAATAATGGACTTACTAAATATATGTATATCACCTTTAGCTTACAAGCACAAGATTTAAAAGAGGCAACTACAAGACTTGAAAGAATGGAAATGGATATATTAAATAACTTTAAGCAGATGGGAGTAAAAGCTTATGTATTAAGTGGATATGAAAGGTTAAAGGTTATTCACGATATCTTAAATCCGAATAAGAATTTTGTTTTTTCCTTTGAAGACCTAAAATATAGTGGACTATCTACTAAGGATTATATAGTACCAGCATCATTTAACTTTTCATCTCACAATCAATTTAAAATTGGAGAATACTTTGGAGAAGTAAACTTTCTGCAAATTCTAGCACCTGAATTATCAGATAGATTATTATCAGAATTTTTAGGGGTTGAAGAAAATATGATTGTAACATTTCATATGAATTCCATTGATCAAACAGAAGCTATAAAGATGATTAAAAGAAAAATAACGGACTTGGATAAAATGAAAATTGAAGAAAATAAGAAGGCTATAAGATCAGGATATGATATTGATATTCTTCCAAGCGATTTAATTACCTATGGTAATGATGCTAAGAAACTGTTAGTAGAACTTCAAAATCATAATGAGAGAATGTTTGTCATAACTATTTTGTTTACAAATATGGAAAAAAGTAGAAAGAAATTGAGTAATATAATTTTTCAACTAAATTCAATAGCAGGTAGACATAATTGTGTATTGAAAAATCTTAACTATAGACAGGAACAAGGACTAATTTCCTCCCTGCCACTTGGAAAAAATGAAATCGAAATAAAAAGAGGACTTACAACTAGCTCTACAGCAGTCTTTATTCCTTTTACAACAGAAGAGCTGTGCTTAGAAGGAGAGAGCTTATACTACGGATTAAATGCTTTAAGTCGTAACATTATTATGACGGATAGAAAGCTTTTAAAGAATCCAAACGGTTTAATACTTGGAACGCCTGGTAGTGGTAAATCTTTTTCGGCTAAAAGAGAAATTACCAATGCTTTTTTAATCACACAAGATGACATCATTATATGTGATCCGGAAGGGGAGTATGGAAATTTAACTAAGGCACTAGGCGGAGAAGTTATAAAAATATCGCCAACAAGTAAGGATTATATAAACCCGTTGGATATAAATGTAGACTATGCCGATGAAGACAATCCCTTATCTTTAAAGTCTGACTTTATTCTTTCACTGTTTGAACTTGTAGTAGGAAAGGAAGGGTTAAGTGCAGAAGAAACTTCAGTAATTGATAGATGCCTTCCAATATTATATAAGAATTACTTCGACAATCCTATTCCTGAAAATATGCCAATTTTAGAAGATTTATATAATTTACTTTTAAAACAAGAAGAAAAGGTAGGGAAAAAATTAGCAGTAGAAATGGAAATTTATGTCAAAGGTAGTCTTAATGTATTTAACCATAGGACTAATGTAGATACAGGCAATAGAATTCTTTGCTATGACATTAAGGAATTAGGAAAGCAACTTAGAAAAATAGGTATGTTAATTGTTCAAGATCAAGTATGGAACAGAGTAACTATTAATAGGAATAAGAAGGAAACCAGATATTACTGTGACGAATTCCATTTGCTTTTAAGAGAAGAACAAACAGCTTCATATTCCATAGAAATCTGGAAAAGATTTAGAAAATGGGGTGGGATTCCAACAGGATTAACACAAAATGTAAAGGACCTTTTAGCCAGTCCTGAAATAGAAAATATATTTGATAACACAGATTTTATCTTAATGCTTAATCAAGCTAGTGGTGATAGGGAAATTTTAGCGAACAAGTTAAATATATCTCTTTATCAGTTATCCTACGTAACAAATTCCAATGAGGGAGAGGGATTACTATTCTACGGAAACACAATAGTACCTTTTGTAGATAGATTCCCTAAAGATACAAAATTGTATAAGTTAATGACAACTAAACCAGAAGAATTAAAGGAAGGGATAGAAATTGATAGACAGAGAGAAGTTAAAAACTAACTATATTATTAATTTAGATGCAATTTCTGCTCTAAAGGAATTTCCAGATAAAACATTTGATTGCTGTATTACATCTCCTCCATATTATGGACTTAGAGATTATAAAGCAGAAGGACAAATTGGAAGAGAAGAAAGTCCGGAGGAATATTTAAATAAATTAATTGAAGTCTTTAGAGAAGTAAAAAGAGTATTAAAAAAAGAAGGAACACTTTGGATAGTTATTGGAGATTCTTATGCAGGCACAAGAAGCAAAAAAGAATATAAAGATCCTAAAAACACAGAAGGAAGAAGTGGTCAAAAAGAGTCTATTACAGAAAAACTCAGTGGCTACAAGGCAAAAGACTTAATGGGGATACCTTGGCAACTAGCTTTAAAATTAAGAGAGGACGGTTGGTATTTAAGAAGTGATATTATTTGGCATAAGGAAAATGCCATGCCTGAGTCTTGTAGAGATAGACCATCAAGATCCTATGAACATATCTTCCTACTATCAAAAGCAAGAAAGTATTTCTATAACTTTGACGCTATGAAAGAACCAATAAAAGAAATAAGCAAAAAAAGATATATGAGGGCAAGGGGAAATAATAATAAGTATTTACAAGAAGGCACAGGAGCTAAAAGACAGAGCATAAATGAAGCAAGAGAGTATGGAGAATATATAGGAGATAATGTCCCTAAGTTTAGAAACAATAGAGATATTTGGACTATTAACACCAGTGCGTTTAAAGGAAAACACTATGCGGTATTTCCACCAAAACTGGTAGAACTTTGTATAAAAGCAGGATGTCCTAAAAAAGGCTTAATTCTTGATCCTTTTATGGGTTCAGGAACTGTTGGAATGGTAGCTATTAGGATGGACAGAGAATATATTGGAATTGACATAAACAAAGACTACTGTCAAATAGCTAAAGAAAGGATAGAGAAAAATATGAAATAGGAGGTAAATATGAAAAAGAAAGGGAAAGTAAACCCAAGAGATGTACCAAAGACCAAACTTATATCAGAAAAGAAAGAAGAAAGCAATGAAAAATTCAGTAGTACAGAGAGAACATCAGATTTTTCAAAAAAAGAAATTAATAAAGTAAAAAGCAGGAATAACATAGACAATAATGATGAAAACTCCAAGTATTATTCATCTCATTTGCAAGAAAATAGTCAGGATTTACTCAACGAAAAAGATAAGTCAAATAGAGGAAGAAGACAAAGAAAAAACCATGAGGAAAAATTTTCAGAAACTTTCTATCATAATGAATATCAGCCAGAATATTCGCAACAGCAGCATAGAAAAATGGAAGAAAATGAGGAAAGTAGATATGGTGAATATTACGGGCAAGAAACAGAATACAGGCTAAGTAACTTTAAAGAAGATTTTAATGATAGACCAAATTCAACTAGCTCTAATTTAAAAAGTAGCACTTCTCCCCAAAAAAATTACAAGGGGAATAGTAATTTAAAATGGAAGAAAAACGTTGAGAGTGAAAGTTTTAATGGCGTGCAAGAGAAAAAAATAAGGAGATTTAGAAAAGAAGAAGATAAGAATTTTAATATAGAGGTAAGTTCAACATATGATCCCTTATCGCAGGACTCAGATAATGATGGTGTCATAGATCGCTATGACATGAACTTTAGTGATAGCAATGTATCATATAGGAACACAAGAGATGACTATAAGTATTTACCATCTTCTAATGTGCAAAGAAAAAAATGGGATGGTTATTCTATTCTTGGTAAGAAAGGGAAAGAAAGCTTTCAAAAAAATACCTTAAAAAAACTTTATCAATCTCAAAGTCAGTTTAAGGATAAAGGGGAAAAAGTAGAATTAAAATCTTTAAATGGGAAGTTTAGAAGAAAAGGTCTATCATATAAGGCAAATGAAGAAGATAAAAAAATAATTAAAGACCTGAATACTAATAAAAAACAAAATAGCAAATATTTCAAAGGCAAAGTTAGAAATTTAGAAGAAAAAAATATGCTAATGGGTAGGGTTTCTAGTGGGAAATTTAGACAGGATAGCCTATCTAAAGGATTTAAAAGTGAATCTGAAAAAAATAAAGATAAATATAATATAAATAAAAAGAATCAAGAAAAAATAGGCACTAAAAAAGAAATATTCAAACAGGAAAAAAACGCAAGAAAAAATGAGAACCTTGAAGTAGATAAACTTGATTTAAATCATAGTGAAATTTCTAATAAAAACAAGGGAAAGAAAATACAAACAAAAGACGCTTTTGATAATACTATAAAGAAAAGCAATTTTGATCCAAAGAAAGAATACACTAGGACAAAAAAAGAAGTACAGGATTCTAAAAATGTATCTGAAGAAAATAAGGTAGACACAAAAAATAAAACAAAATTTCATTCTAAAAAAGATAACAAGAGAGAAAAAGATAAGTTTTATAAAAAGGAAGATAAAATATCAAAACTATATGAGAAAAAGAATAAAAAGGAAAAAGAGTTAATTAAGGATAAGAAAAATTCGAAAAAAGCGGGTATAGAAAAACCTATTATTTTTGCAAGTGCTATGACGGCAAACTATCTATATAGTGGGAAAGATGATAATGCAGGCGTTAACGCTGCTTATAAGCTTAGTAGAACTACCGAAGCTATTGGCAGAGAAATTAGCCATTTTAGAAGAAAAAAACCTTTAAAAACTCAAAGAAAAATAAAATCTTTAGAAGGAAAAATTTATAAGAAAGAAAGTAAACTCCTCTTTCAAAGAAATTTTGAAGAATTGAAGAAGACTAAAAATTATCAAAACTCTAATAAATTGAATCGATTTTTTATGAAAAAGAAGTTTCAGAGAGATTTTAGGAAGAAACACGGGGAAGGTTTAGTAAAAAGAATAAAGAAATCTTTCGCTAATATTGGAAAGAAAACATTGGAAGTTTTAAAAAACAAAGGATATAAGCAAATTTTAATTGCCCTTTGTATTTTAGGACTTTTTTTTATGCTATTTCAAGGAATTAGCAATGTTGGCAGTCTTACTTCAGGATTAACAAGTAATGTTATAGCTACAAGCTATCTATCAAAAGAAGAAGTTTTAATGGATATTAATAATGAATTTACAAGTTATGAATATGCATTACAAGATGAAATAGATAGTATTAAAGAAAATTATCCAAATTATGATGAATATCATATAAAAGGAGATTCTGTTGGTCATGATCTACACGAGCTTTTTAGCTATTTAACAGCAAGATATGGAGAGATTAAGTCAGCTGAAGAGATACAAAAGGAATTAAAAAAACTATTTAATCAAATGTATGAGAAAAAATATACTTCAAAGTCTATTACAAAATATGACAGTGAAGGAAATCCATATACCTATAGAATTCTAACCTTAACTATAAAAAAGAAAAGCATTGATGAAATAGCAAGAGAAGAATTTGCAAACTATGAAACAAATATGGCTCATTATTTAGCTTTACTTGATAGTCAGGGAAATATGAGTGGATATTTTGGATCAAGCTATGGGAACTTGGGAGAGATTATAGACAATCCAAACTTTGGAAATCCAGGAATTGAATTTGATGATATTACAGTAAAACAATTATTTAGTGAAGCAGAAAAACACATAGGGAAAAGATATGTGTTTGGCGCAAGCGGACCTAGTAATTTTGACTGTTCAGGATTTGTATGTTGGTCTTATACAAAGTCTGGTGTAAAAAGAATGCCAAGGACAACAGCTTGGCAAATTTATAAAAATTATTGTAATCCAATATCTCCAAGCGAGGCAAAACCTGGGGATATTATTTTCTTTAAAGGCACATATAATTCTGGTACGCCAATTTCTCACGTAGGAATATATGCCGGAAATGGAATGATGCTCCATGCAGGAGATCCTATCCAATATACCAGTATAAACTCAAGGTATTGGAAAAATCACTTCTATTCCTTTGGTAGACCAAAATAAGGGGGGAGTAAAAATCTATGAATAAAAAATTAATCAGAAACATAGAAAAACAGAAGAATTTAAGAAAGAAAAAAGAAGAAATTGAAATAGAACTTCAGTTATTAGCAGAGGAACAAGAAGAAATAGAAAATTTAGAGGTCATCAAGGAATTTCGAAGTCGAAAAATATCTCTTGATGAATTTTTATTTATTGTTAGAAAAAATAAGGAAGAAGAAAATAGAGAAAGACAAGAACTTAAAAGAAAAGATACAAATGAAAGTGAGGAAAATTTATGAAAAAAATAACCAGTGGGATTTTAGCTGTAATGATGCTACTTGTAAGTCTAGTGAATATAGTTGCTGTAAGTCCTGTATATGCAAAAACAGATGATAAGGTGGAGTGGACGGAAGATGATTTTATGTATTCCTCTGAGGGAAATATAATTGCCTTTAGTGATAAGGGCTTAGAAAAGAAAGAGAAGACAAATATTCTAGTATTTCCTGAAGGAACGAAATCTATAAATGGAAATTATTCTTTAAGTCATTCAAACGATGAACTTAGATATAAAAGAGAATTTGGACGTGGAAAACATTGGGATAAAGTAATTATTCCTGATTCTGTTAAGCATTTAGGTTATGCTGCCTTTTATGAAGCAAGTATAGATGAAGTAAAACTATCAAATAGTCTAACTTATCTTGGTGGTTTAGCATTTTTCAATTGTGGACTTAGAGAAGTGACTTTACCTGATTCTTTGGTAAATATTGAACATAATGCTTTTGAAAGAAATAACCTCCAAGAAATAACTATACCGAAGTCTGTGAAGACAATTGAACAGTATGCTTTTTCAAGAAATAAATTGCACACTATAAAAGTTTTAGGCAATCCAAATATTAACAGTAAGGGAGTATTCCATAATCAAGAAGTTGAATATAGACCAAAACAAAATCCATTTTACGAAAATCATTTTGGTTTCAACGGAAATCAAGGATTTAAATTTATACCTAATGGATTAAGGTTTGAAAATGGAGAGTTTGTCTTTGATAAGAATGTAGATAGTGTAGAACTTGAATTTGATCATAACAATGATATGTATCAAGGAAAGATGACTATTTACAATCCAAATAAATATTCCATTGATACTCAAACAGATTTAACAGGGCAAGATGTTGATGAAAAGGACAATAAGATTGATGATTTAACCAAAAACATTAAGGATTTAGAAAATCAGATCAAAGACTTAAATGATAAAAAACAAAAAGACCAATCAAAGATAGATGAATTAAAGGGAAAGTTAGAATCTTGCAAAGATAATGGAGAGAAACTAAAACTAGAAAAAGCAAAGCTAGAAGAAGAAATTAGAGATAAAGATAATAAGATTGCTCAATTGAATAAAGAAATTGAGGATCTTAAAAACTCTAACAATGATGAACTAATAGCAGAAATTACTCAGCTTAAAGATGAATTAAAAAGATTACAAGATGAAAATGCAAAACTAAAAGAAGATTATTCATCTACAAAATGGGAGTTAGAAGCTGAGAAAGAAAAGA
>NZ_JBDLBQ010000015.1:0-1079 GCF_046255015.1 Finegoldia dalianensis | reverse complement strand
GCTCCTACTGTTCTTCCGCCTTCTCTGATGGCAAATCTTAATCCTTCTTCGATTGCGATTGGAGTGATTAATTCGATTATGAATTTTGCGTTATCTCCTGGCATTACCATTTCTACGCCTTCTTCTAATGCGATGTTTCCTGTTACATCTGTTGTTCTGAAGTAGAATTGTGGTCTGTATCCTGAGAAGAATGGTGTGTGTCTTCCACCTTCTTCTTTTGTTAATACGTATACTTCTGCTTCAAATTTTGTGTGTGGGTGGATTGTTCCAGGTGCTGCTAATACTTGTCCTCTTTCGATGTCTTCTCTTTGTACACCTCTTAGTAATGCTCCGATGTTGTCTCCTGCTTCTGCTTCGTCAAGTTGTTTTCTGAACATTTCTACACCTGTTACTACTACTGTTCTTTTTTCTGTTGTAAGTCCTACGATTTCTACGTTGTCTCCTACTTTTACTTTTCCTCTTTCTACTCTACCTGTAGCTACTGTTCCACGTCCTGTGATTGTGAAGATGTCTTCTACAGGCATTAGGAATGGGTGGTCAACGTCTCTTACTGGAGCTGGGATCCATTCGTCTACTTCTTCCATCAATTTCATGATTTTGTCTCCCCATTCTCCGTCTGGATCTTCTAATGCTTTTAATGCTGATCCTACTACGATTGGTGTGTTGTCTCCATCGTATTCGTATTCGTTTAATAATTCACGTACTTCCATTTCAACTAATTCGATTAGTTCTGGGTCGTCTACTTGGTCTTCTTTGTTTAAGAATACTGCGATTTTTGGTACGCCTACTTGTCTTGCTAACAAGATGTGTTCTCTTGTTTGTGGCATTGGACCGTCTGCTGCACTTACTACTAGGATTGCTCCGTCCATTTGTGCTGCTCCTGTGATCATGTTTTTAACGTAGTCAGCGTGACCTGGACAGTCTACGTGTGCGTAGTGTCTTTTTTCTGTTTCGTATTCTACGTGAGAAGTGTTGATTGTGATTCCTCTTTCTCTTTCTTCTGGTGCTTTGTCGATGTTAGCGTAGTCTACGAATTCTCCTGAGCCCATTCTCTTGTTTAATACAAGTGTTACGGCTGC
>NZ_JBDLBQ010000014.1:0-1325 GCF_046255015.1 Finegoldia dalianensis | reverse complement strand
AGTCAAGTCCAGACTCCTGTGTAAAATGCTATACAATGTTTTTACCATTTCTACTTATCAAAATTGATGTATTTTCTTGAAGAATAAATCCATTCATCATGTAGGTCCATAAGAACGGCTCCAATTAAGCGATTGGCTGATGTTTGATTGGGGAAGATGCGAATAATCTTTTCTCTTCTGCGTACTTCTTGATTCAGTCGTTCAATTAGATTGGTACTCTTTAGTCGATTGTGGGAATTTCCTTGTACGGTATATTGAAAGGCGTCTTCGAATCCATCATCCAATGATGCGCAAGCTTTTGAATATTTTGGTTGATCGATATAATCATGAATCAATCGATTTTTAGCCTCACGCGCTAAGTTAATATCTGTGAACTTAAAAATTCCTTTAACAGCTTCTCTGAAAGATTTTGAATTTTTTTTAGGAATGGTGGTAAAGATATTTCTTAGGAAGTGAACTTGGCATCTTTGCCAACTTACGTTGGTGAAGGATTTTCTAATGGCAGAGACTAATCCTTTGTGCGCATCAGAAATAACGAGTTCCGTACCTTGTAAACCGCGTTCTTTTAGGTATTCAAAAAATGTTGTCCAGGTCTCTTCGCTTTCGCCACTTTGAATCATGAAGCCGATAATTTCACGGTCGCCATCTTTGGTTATTCCAATCGCTATATGACAGCTTTTTGAGAGTACTCGATTTTCTTCTCGTACTTTTATATAGAGTACATCGGTCATTAAGTAAGGATAATTTTTTTCTGATAATAAACGATTCTGCCACTCGTTAACCATAGGTTCTAGCTGTTCTGTTAAGCTAGAAACGAAGGACTTAGAGACGGATTTACCACAAAGTTCTTCCACAATTTTTGATACTTTACGAGTTGAAACGCCTGATACATACATTTCCAACATTGAAGCCATGAGGGCTTTTTCGTTTCGTTGATAACGTTCAAACACTGTGGGTGAAAAATGGCCATCACGTGTTCTGGGTACTTTTAATTCTAGCGTGCCTACACGTGTCGTAAAGCTGCGCTCATAATAGCCATTTCGTTGACTTTGTCGGTTTTCTGTTCGTTCATATTCTTTTGCTTGAATATATTCTGTTCGTTGATTTTCCATTAGTTGATTAAATACCGTTGTTAAAATATTTTTAGAAACGTCATCCTTTACAGAATATTCAATAATGCTTTGAATCTCTTCGCTTTTCAGTGTAAAATGTACTTGGGTCATGTAAAAGTCCTCCTGGGTATGTTTTTGTCGTTAAAAACATTGTACCGTAAAAGGACTGTTATATGGCCTTTTTACTTTTACACAATTATACGGACTTTATCC
>NZ_JBDLBQ010000013.1:0-1918 GCF_046255015.1 Finegoldia dalianensis | reverse complement strand
CACTTCCTTTATTATTTTTCATTTTTTTAAACTATTTAATACTAATGTCTTTTATAATAGCTTTTCATATATTATATAATCAATCTTTATAAGTCCTTTTATAAATTTCTTTTCTACCATTTTCGATAAATTCCTGTTTAATATTTTTAATTCCATAAACAATAGTTTCAATAGGATAATATTCTTCAACTATATCTTGATATTCTTTTGCTTTCTCAATATCTATATTTCCATACATTCTTAATATATCTTCTCCAAAATTTGTTCCTATTTCTTCTTCACTATCTTCAAGTAAGTATATAAAATCACAATATTCATCTATAATTCCAGAATCTCCAAAATCAATTATTCCAGTTAATCTATTATTGCCATCTAACAATAGATGATTACAACTAAAATCATTATGGCATAAACACTTTTTACCCTCAAAAACTGTTGTTGCATTTAGTCTTTCCATAAAACTTTCTATATAATCTTTTTCTATATCAGTTAAATCATTATAAATAGTTTCACGCAACAATATATACTCTTCTAATACATTTTGTTTATTATCAATAGTACATTCACTAATATCTGTATAATCTAAACCGTGCATTTGTCTTAAAAAACTGGCAATATCTCGTTTTAACAAATTTTGTTCTTCTTCTGACATAGTAGAATAAATTTCTGGTGTTAAAAAAGTTCCTTTAATTTCTTTATAACCTAGTATAGATAATTCATCACTAATATACGAATATTCAATATTAGGAATTTTTACATTAGTTTCTAAATTTGTATTTAAAAAATTATATATTGCTTTTTCTTTTGCATAACCTTTTTTCTTATTAGTACTAAATTTTGTTTTAAAAATGTATTCATTATTAACTAAATATGCCACACTATCATAACCACTACCGATTATTTCAATACTATCTACTTTGAAATTATCAAAGTAATGCTCAATTAAATATTTCATTGCCTTAACATTTGTGGCATTATCATCATATCTATATTCCATTAAATAACAATCTTCTTTTTTGCCCTCGTGTAATTCATGTTCTGGCAAATCTTCAATAATTCTAAAACCAGATTTTTGGTATGCCCTTATTGCTCTTGGATTATTTTTATGAGGGTCTAAAATAACTGCATTAGCATTTCTTTCTTTTTTCAAAAATTCAAAAATCAATTTAATATATCTTGTACCAATTCCTTTACTCCAATAATTTGGCTCTCCTATAAATTGATCCATACCATAGACTATCTCATCAGTTTTTGGATAATGATAATCAGTATATAACTCATCATACATTTTATATATTTGTCCATATCCAATAGGAACATTGTTATATTCAATAATTACTCTAAAAACTTCATCTTCCCAAGGCTCTGTATAATGTTTTTTTAATGATTCTAATGTATATTTTTTATCTCTACCACCATAAAATTCTAATACTCTTTCATCAGTTAACCATTTTAACATCAAAGGAAAATCATCATCTATTAAAGTTCTTATACATATTTCATTTTCAACTATATTCATTTATTTATCACCTTTTTCATAATCATATACATATACTATTTCATCTTTATAATCATTTTTACCACCTAATTTTTCATATACATGGCAAGCTCTAGGATTACCTTTATCAGTTATTAAAAACATTTCAGAACAACCAATCTCTTTAGAATATTCCTTAATAAAAGATAATAATTTTGAACCATAACCTTTGTCTTGATAGTTAGGTAACATTCCTATTGAGTGTAAATAAAACATTGTTTTTCCATCAGGTCTTAAAAGTGTATAGCAATATGCAAATCCTATAATTTTATTATTTTCTTTAGCTATAAACCCAAATGAACTGGTATCATTAAGAAATCCTTTTAAATTATCAATATCAAAAACCATATTATCATCAATTAAAACTTCTTCCATAAACTC
>NZ_JBDLBQ010000012.1:2106-3328 GCF_046255015.1 Finegoldia dalianensis | reverse complement strand
TACACATTGAAAATCGAATAACAGTATATATTTCCGGTCAAGAAACTAAGGGCGCAAGGCGGATGCCTTGGCACCAGGAGGCGAAGAAGGACGTGACAAGCAACGAAAACCTCGAATAGGAGCAAATATCCAGTAACTCGGGGGAATCCGAATGGGGAAACCTACTAGACACACTCTAGTATCCATACGTGAATCAATAGCGTATGGAGGCGAATGTTCTGAACTGAAACATCTAAGTAGGAACAAGAAAAGAAAGAAAACTCGATTCTCCAAGTAGCGGCGAGCGAACAGAGAGACGCCCATTAAAGTAAGCCTAAACTGATAGACAAATCTTATGGAAAGAAGAACCAAAGAAAGTAACAGTCTTGTAGTCGAAATCAGAATAGAGACACTTTAAGAAGAGTACCACGGAGCACGTGAAATTCTGTGGGAAGATAGGGGGACCACCCCCTAAGGCTAAATACTACCTGGTGACCGATAGCGAATAGTACCGTGAGGGAAAGGTGAAAAGAACCCCGGGAGGGGAGTGAAACAGAACCTGAAACCTTGCGCCTACAAGCAGACAGAGGAAGAAGACTTCTAATGTCGTACTTTTTGTAGAACGGGCCAGCGAGTTACGATACGTAGCAAGATTAAACATTTAAGATGTGAAGTCGCAGGGAAACCGAGTCTTAATAGGGCGAAAGTTATGTGTTGTAGACCCGAAACCGGGTGATCTATCCATGGGCAGAGTGAAGGTAAAGTAAAATTTACTGGAGGCTCGAACCGGGTAGCGTTTAAAAGCTATCGGATGACCTGTGGATAGGGGTGAAAAGCCAATCGAACTCGGATATAGCTGGTTCTCCTCGAAATAGCTTTAGGGCTAGCCTTGTTTTAGATTACAGGAGGTAGAGCACTGAATAGTCTAGGGGAAGTAATTCTACCGAAACTTATCAAACTCCGAATGCCTGAAAATCGATGAACAGGAGTCAGACCATGAGGGATAAGCTTCATAGTCAAAAGGGAAACAGCCCAGACCACCAGTTAAGGTCCCAAAATACAGATTAAGTGGGAAAGGATGTAATACTACTCAGACAACCAGGATGTTGGCTCAGAAGCAGCCATACATTTAAAGAGTGCGTAATAGCTCACTGGTCAAGTGGTAATGCGCCGAAGATGAACGGGGCTAAATCTGATACCGAAACTGTGGGATAGAAAAGCAATTATGCGAGAAGTATGAAGT
>NZ_JBDLBQ010000012.1:0-1875 GCF_046255015.1 Finegoldia dalianensis | reverse complement strand
AACACTTAACAACATACAACTGGCATAATAGCTTTTCTATCGGTAGAGGAGCGTTGTATATGAATTGAAGCAAAAAGCGTAAGCAATTGTGGATTATATACAAGTGAGAATGCTGGCATGAGTAGCGAAAAGGGATGTGAGAATCATCCCCGTCGAAAGCCCAAGGATTCCTGAGCAAGGCTCGTCCTCTCAGGGTAAGTCGGGACCTAAGGCGAGGCCGAAAGGCGTAGTCGATGGACAACAGGTAGAAATTCCTGTACTACAAGATTGTGATTGAGAGAAGTACTGACGCAGAAGGAAAAGTCGAGCGTGTGAATGGTAGAACACGTCCAAGTAACAAGCCAGAATATACAGGCAAATCCGTATATTCGTCAACGTAAGTTATCATGGGGAGCAGAAAGATGCGAAGCGACAGATTCAAACTGCCAAGAAAAGGTGCTATCGAATAATCTTGTACCCGTACCGCAAACCGACACAGGTAGGCAAGAAGAGAATTCTAAGACGCGCGGAAGAACCTTTGTTAAGGAACTCGGCAAAATAATCCCGTAAGTTAGCGAGAAGGGATGCCTAAGAAATTAGGTCGCAGAGAATAGGCCCAAGCGACTGTTTACCAAAAACACAAGTATCTGCTAAATCGAAAGATGAAGTATAGGTGCTGACACCTGCCCGGTGCTGGAAGGTCAAGGGGACTTGTTAGAGCAATCGAAGCAACGAACTTAAGCCCCAGTAAACGGCGGCCGTAACTATAACGGTCCTAAGGTAGCGAAATTCCTTGTCGGGTAAGTTCCGACCCGCACGAAAGGTGTAACGATTTGGGCGCTGTCTCAACAAAGGATCCGGTGAAATTGTAGTAGTCGTGAAGATGCGACTTACCCACGGTAGGACGGAAAGACCCCGTGGAGCTTTACTGCAGGTTGACATTGAATTTTGGGATTAAATGTACAGGATAGGTGGGAGACTAAGAAGCAAGCTCGCCAGAGTTTGCAGAGTCACTGTTGGGATACCACCCTTTTAATTCTAAAGTTCTAACTAGTTGCCATGAAACTGGTAATAGGACACTGTCAGTCGGGCAGTTTGACTGGGGCGGTCGCCTCCAAAAAAGTAACGGAGGCGTTCAAAGGTTCGCTCAGAATGGTTGGAAATCATTCAAAGAGTACAAAGGCAAAAGCGAGCTTAACTGCGAGACATACAGGTCGAGCAGAGACGAAAGTCGGACTTAGTGATCCGGTGGTACCGAGTGGAAGGGCCATCGCTCAACGGATAAAAGCTACCCCGGGGATAACAGGCTTATCTCCCCCAAGAGTCCACATCGACGGGGAGGTTTGGCACCTCGATGTCGGCTCGTCTCATCCTGGAGCTGGAGTAGGTTCCAAGGGTTGGGCTGTTCGCCCATTAAAGAGGCACGCGAGCTGGGTTCAGAACGTCGTGAGACAGTTCGGTCCCTATCCACCGTGGGCGTGAGAAATTTGAGAGGATCTGTCCTTAGTACGAGAGGACCGGGATGGACAGACCGCTGGTGTACGAGTTGTACTGCCAAGTGCACAGCTCGGTAGCTACGTCTGGAAAGGATAAGTGCTGAAGGCATCTAAGCACGAAACCAACCTCGAGATAAGATTTCTATGAGATTACTTGAAGAAAACAAGATAGATAGGTCAGAGGTGTAAAGATAGTAATATCAAAGCTAACTGATACTAATAAATCGAAAACTTGACTGGAAATATATACTGTTATTGATTGGAAATGAAAAGTGAATAAGTATGGTGATAAAAGCAAGAGGGATACACCTGTACCCATGCCGAACACAGAAGTTAAGCCTCTTAACGCCGATGGTACTACGATGGAAACGTCGTGGGAGAGTAGGTAGTCGCCAAACAA